>NZ_JBFRRH010000028.1:0-7223 GCF_041472995.1 Vibrio sp. 10N.261.46.A3
ACATAATGCGCACTTGTGGGTTTTAACTAACAGGCAAGTGTTGGCGTGTGTTACTGACGCGCTGCGCTTGTCTGATTTGATTAGGCTCTACATGCAAGCATATAGCAGCCCAATCAAACCTAATGGGAATATAACGATGAAGTTTTTAGATGAGTACGGTGTTGAGATTTGTATGGTGTTAACGGCTCTAGGTGTCGTGTTTGGTCTTTACGTTGGGTTCACAACGTGGTGATGCTGAATTACAACGTGAATCTATTTCCTCTCTCTACAGGCTGTGTTTTGTTGTCTGCGGATTCACTTGTCGTAAATGGCGAACAGGTGATGTATGTCGAAAAGTCACCCAGCGTCATTTGAGCCAAGCAAGGATGAATGGACGTTACCGTTAACCCCACATTCTCAGGATAAAACGTTTGACCGCTTTCTAGTTTCGCAAAGGCGTATTGATAAGAGACCGAAGCCTTATTAAATTGCGTCAATGTTCCTGTAATGTGAACCCCCGATACCATCTCGCCTAGCTGCTTTGATAGCACATCAATAGGATTAGATTCCTCTGTTTTTGAGTCCTGCGTAACGTTACGTTGTCTCTTATCTGTCTCTATTTCCTCTACTACCTCAGCTTCAGCATCTGAAGAAAACAAGACGGAATATACCCCGAGCGTTGATAGCAATAAAATGGTGATACAGGCAATAAACGCATACACAAACTTAGGCAGTTTGAATTGATGTGTATGAATCTCCGCTGAAAAATACGAACCATAAAATGCTTTGTTGTGTTTTATGATCTTCTTTTCTAATGCCTTGGTTTCAAAGTAATCCGAGGGATTAAAGGTTTTAGGGCTTTCAATCTTAGTCAGTCGTTTGCCCCCCATGCTATTGAAGTAATTGGTGTGCCTCCCCACCAAACGCCGAGCATTCACATCAATCAACATTGCATCTTGAGTGATCCAATACAAATCGTATCCGTGGTGTCTGTGCGTCTCAATAGCTCCAATTGCAGGGGGGACTTTTGAGCCAGCCGTACGTTGAGGGAAAAACTGCTGTACTTCATCAATCAGCACAACAGAACGCTTAGGCAGTTCATGCCATTCTCTTGGGTTCTCAAAGTAAACAAAATGCAGGTTAAACGGCTCAACAAGCTCAAACGTTATATCGTCATGGTTGGGATAACATGACAATAAATCTTCCAACGGCTGTAATTGCGCTTTGCTATACAAGCGTCGATACCAATACAGCAGTGTCTTGATATTGGGGTGGTTCTCATAAGCAGCTTCAAGGAATGGTACATCTTGAAGCGTCACAAATTCATCATTTTCATGAACTCTTTGGATGATCTTATCCAGCTTTTTTCTTTTCGCCTTGTCTTTTAGGTGTACGAGATAATACCCATAGAACCAGCCTGAAAATGAGTTAACCACCTCCCAATCCAGCATAACCAGCCGTATGTTATGGTAATAAATGGTGCGCTTTCCATCGTTACGCTGCACAAGCGTTGTGATGGTGTTCAGGGTTTTTGATGCGCCTGGTAAGCCAGTATTAAGATAAAACATGTATTACCACTCCGATGTTGAGTTATCACCGCCCTTTCGCCATACCTGCTTGCGAAGTGACATGTTACTAGACATACCTTTTAGTACCATTAGTGCAAACCCCGCAGATAGCCCGATGTTAATCGCAGTATCAATGCCCAGTAAGTGAACAAATTGCACCAAAATATAAGGTAAATCCCCCATAGAGCTATTCACTTGAGCGATAACCGTATCAAAGATAAAGCCGACACCTTGATAAACGACCGTCCCAAACCCTAGCGATATCGCTGCACGGGTAACGGTTGCCCCAAGAAATGGAGCAAAGTAAGCAAATAACCCACTGAAAAACGTTAATAAATATCCCATACTTAACCTACACGTATTTTGAAATCATAATGGCAGAGCCAATTGAAGCGAATGCAATCAAAAACCAACGAATGACAACGGCTAACTCACAAAATGGGGAGAAATCCAGTTCAAAGGTCGCAATGACGGCATCGACTTCAATAGATGCTGGACACTCACCAGAGTAAACCCCTGTATCTACACCTCCCGAGTCAACGAACTTATTCATGAGATCGTCTATGTTATCCACCTGAGCCGCTTCTAGTGATTCAGAGGTGTAATCTTCATCCGATATGTAATCGTCTAATTGGGTGTAGATTTGGTCAGCCAGTCCTCCAGTTTCAAATACGGCTTCATTGGCGCATTGACGGTCAAAGTCTTGTTTTGCTAGGAAACAGGCGATTTCATCACCATCACATGTGAAAGTGCCACACGCTGACGCTGTGAGGGTGTTTTCTTCACTTTCTTGTTGGGCTTCTAATCCAGCTTCAATATTTGACAATAAGTCATTGGTGGTTGAAAGAGAGCCTGTGATTGCGTCTTCTAGTTGTTGTGTGTTTTGAGCGTCTTGGTCTGCGGTTGACAATCCCCCTAGCGTTTCATTGATGGACGCTCCGTCCCCATTGGACTCCCCCAATAAGCCAGAGAGTGAATCATCAATTGAATTCAATGTATCACTGGTTGTTGCTGATGCGGTCTCAATAGAATCGGTAATTGAATCAGAGAGCGATTGAGTATTAGATTGGTCTTGTTGGGCTGTAGATAACGCTTCTATTGCCTCTACTGTATCCATGTTATCACCTCCTCCGCTGCCCGCTGGAAGATTGGTAATGGCAGATTCAATAGTGTCTGCACTGTCACTGATGGCTTGTGTGAGGGTTGCGGTATTCTCAGCGTCTTCGGTTGATGTGGTTAATTCAGCAAGCGCTTCCAACCCCATAGCAGCGTATATATTCGCTGTCCCTAGGGCGATATTGGTTTGTCCCACCATACTGTTCACCATGTCGGCAATGGCAAAATTAGATTCAGTAATCAAACCGTTCAAGGTTCTGTCCTCGACAGCATCAGATTGTTCTTCAATGGCTCGTTGTATGGAGTCTAAGTCAGCATCTCCAGAGCTACCCCCGTCTGATGGATACCCACCGCCAGCCGAAATGTTACCGCCAGTGCTGCATGATTGCCCTGTGTGGTAAAAGTCTGATGTACAGGTGAACTCTCCTGCAATTTCAGCACAGACCGTTCCTGCACGAGTGCGACCCGAGGGTGAGACAAGACAGGTTGAACTTTGATAAGGGGCGCAAACGGTAGGCGAATCGCCATACTGTTGCCAGTCCCATGATTGGCCCGAAGAGTAAAGTGTTCCGCTATCAGGGCATGTGACGGGTTCAGATTTGCAAGCAGGAACAAAGTCAGGGTAAGACTCCCACGATGAGCAAGGTGCAGTAGAGAAAACGACCGAAGGAAAATTAACAATGTCACCATTAGGGAGTGCCAGAGTCGCTGTTACGTCACGGTACGTATTCCCATAAGATTCCCACTCGCTGTAGCTAAACTCAATGTCGCTATAGGAGTATTGAGGATAATAGGATGTGAAGTACATGTACTGCAAAGCCTCATAATCCCTGTAATAGTTCTCAGGGCACTTTGCGATCACATTCGGTGGGTTGCATTGCCCCCACACCACATCAACAGAGGCAAACGGTGTTGAACAGTAAAAAAGGGCAATTAAAACAAACGCCGAGCGCAGTCGATTAAAACCAAACATACTATGAGCCATATAATGGATTGAAGAGTTAACATGATGCACCTAAAAAAATGGAGGCTTTCGCCCCCATTGGTATTGTGTGTGTGGATTAGCCAAAGATGGACGCTTTCGCCCATTTAAAGGTGATAGCAATGGCAGCAAGTCCCAGCATTGCACCACCAACGGCAATGATGGCAGCCGTACCATCGGTTGTAATGGTGGAGACAGCATCGTCAACAATTGAGGTTGTCGCTTCACCCTCAGCAAAACTAGGGGCTGACAGTGATGCGGTAACAAGTAACGCAGTAAGTTTCTGTTTCATTTGGGTGTCCTTTTGTTATAGACCCATAGATTGACGCGCCAGCTTGTACACAAAGACTAACGCATAAAGTGAAGCACACGCCCCAAACAAGGCTAATGCTTCGGATGCACCAAACAATGCTTGAGTGTCCATCGAGCTTTGCAGGGCATGGTAATCATCAACACTCAATAGCACTCCCTCACAAGTGGGCGAGACTTCCCTTTCTGTAAGAAATAACGCCCCCGTTCCCGATGATTGAATGCAGGAAGCCATTGATATTAGTTCTTCGGTGGTTGAGGCTTAGAAAGCAGTTGAAACGATTTGAGAATCGCTACAGGTTGACCCTTTTTCACTGACATACCGATATCAGCATCAACAGCGATTGGGGATTGTGCTTCAACCAATGCTTTCACTAATGCCTTAGCGACAGCGTTATCATTCGCTGTATCAACGCTCATTTTGGCGACTTGTGCGCCAGCGACTTGTAAATCAGAGCGGAAATCTTCACAAGTCTGACAGTTAGCCCATGGGCGACCATCATCAAAACTACCGTATTGTGCAAAGTTAATTGTTGTTCTCATGGTTCATCTTCCTATTATTCGATTGGGTTATATTGAGTTCGAGCGTGTTTGTCATTTGGAGCGTGGAATACTAATTCACTGGTTCCGTCAGCAAATAGAACAAATGACATTGCGGTTTTTTGATTTAGGCGCACTTCTCTACCTGCTTGTAGAGAACGGGCATAAAGGGCTGGTAAGTCGTTAGACTCTAGTGAATCTCGAATCGTATCTAGCTCAGTCAATGGAGCTTCTACGTATTCTTCATCATTGAGCCATGCAAGTAGCTTTTCATTGGTGTCTAAACCGCCTAAATCGGGTTCTTGGTAGTTAGCTGGTCTTTGATTATCAAAATCAAAGGTAAAGACCTCAGCCAAAGGGAGTTGCTCGGTATTGTGTAGGTTTTGTAATTGAGACTTAGATAGACCGATAGCGGTCAAGTCTCTTACCCCATCATAAAAAGTAGATTTCGCCATTGTGTTTCTTACCTGTTCATAGGTCGAATGCTTCAAGCGGTCATACAATCCAAATAAACGTTTTGCTTTACTGGTGCGTAGCTTGCCGTTTTTATCGAGAGTGTCGTAATGCTCGTGTAGCAGTGACATGATTTTGTTGTCGTGAACAACGGAGATTGTGGAATCTTGCACCGCAGACAATAAGTCTTTCATACCGTCTTGCCATGCCCATAAGCAGAAGCTAATGCCCTGCTCTTTTTCAAAACTGTCAATGTAATCAATGAACTCCCAAAGGTTTCTTGGGATATTGTTTTTATCAAACCATCGGGCTTTAAAACGACTTTCAAAACGTAGGCGACATTGTGCAAAGTCTTGTAATTCAGGGCTTTCTAGCTCTTTGATAACACGGTCATAGTTAAGCGTTCTCTCTTTACGCTTTTTCTTTTTAAGGTCGTCTATCTGGTGTTGAACTTCATCGAGCTTTGAATAGATACACAGTGAGGTCGTGCGCCCTGTGTTTGGGTTGTTCTTTGCGTTATTGAAGTAGACGGTGGATTCAAACTCACCTTGTCGAGATGGACGTAAGTAGCGGTGCGATACCTTAGTGAGGGAATCTAATGCCGCTTGTAACACGTCAGGACTGTCTAGCTGTAGTGAGTACGTTGAATCAAAGCGGAACACTTCGATACGGGTAAAATCAAGCATATTGGCAAAGTCAGGCAATGCTGCTTTAAGTGACTTTAGAATGAATGTTGATGAAGCTCTAAGACAGTCAGAGCCGTAAACATTATGACCCTGCATCACCTTAGCTGGAGAGGCTTTTAGCTCTACACACGCTTCGGGCTTAAAGCCTGATGCTTGAAATACCTTGAATGCAATGCCTGTATAGCTGCTAGGGATTGAATCCCAAGGGTGACGAACGTTAGACACCTCAGCTACACCCTCTTCATTTGAATCAATCGACCCCTCTAGACGTAAACCACGCTTAGGCAACTCAGACATATCAATAGAAAACTGATACTCCTCGCCCACTTGGGAGCAAGTTGTAAAAGCATCTTTGAAATGTATGCGTAAGCCTAAAAAATCGTACATAGCCCAAACGTGTCAAGAGTATAATTAAAACCATAATATAGGTAGAATTGTAGCCAATCAATAGTTATGTACAAAAAAACAGCCTTACAATGGTCAACATGTTAACTAAAGAGGCTTTTTATATGTTTAAAGATAACCTTAAAGCCAAAAGAAAGGACAGGAAGCTAAGTCAGGAAGATATGGCGTTGTCTTGCGGTATGAGTCTATCCGCCTATAAGAATTACGAGTCTGGTAAATCAGAGCCAACAATGACCAATTTAATTAAAATTGCCAGCACGTTGGAAACGTCAATTGATGAATTGTGTGACTTTGGGAAAACAGATGACATGGAAATCGGGCTGAAAATGCGATTGCAAAAGATCATGACCTTAAATAATGACGAAAAAAAAGCCGTTGATTTACTCATACAAAGCGTAATCTTAAAACATCAAGCAGAAGAAACGCACAAACTGTTCAATACATAAAAGTTCGGTATTCGGACTATAAGCCACTATTAAAGTATGTGGCTTAGCCGGATGCGGATGTAGTTTGAAGAGTTCCCCCGAGGCTACGCCTATTCGTGAGAACTCTTCTTTTTTCAACGTTAGTAAAAGGTTTAAGAATGGAAATAAAAGAAACACAAAATAGAGACGGAAGCTCAAGTATCACATTCCCAAACGGGGCGTCTGCAACAAGAGATAAAAACGGGAATATAAGTATGAATATTCCGAAAATCTCCCGAGTAGATTTAGAAAACATCACAAGCCTAAAGTCTTATGATCTAACTCAAGAAGGAACTGTGATTTCGCACAAAATTGAGTTCAATAATGGTGGAACTACAAATATTTGCTATGACAGTAAGAGTGGCGCACTGATTGACTTCTCAGGCAACAATATTAGCTGGACGATAAGTAAAGAAAATGTGATTACATTAAGAGAGAACAAGGAGTAGAGGAATGAACTCACCATCTCACGTATTTAATCTCCTAGCATTAATTGGAGCTGGCACTGTAATTTTTACACTAAACCAAAATCTTGGACTTGAGTTTTGGTACTCTGTGAAACTAGCAATTATTGCTGCTATAGCTGGAAGAGTTTGGGCTTTGTATAAATTAGGTCATTAGCGCGCATTATGGAAGTTATGTGTACGGGCTTCACTGGCAAAGTGATTCGATTTCCTAAGCACCACGAACGGCACAAGTTTGTTCGGGTTTAGCTAAGTCT
>NZ_JBFRRH010000029.1:0-89190 GCF_041472995.1 Vibrio sp. 10N.261.46.A3
TTCAAGTTGATTCGGTATAGCTACTGTATATTAACGATTGATAAAATAGACTATCTGACGAATCGGAACGTAATGTCACTAATCAAAGATGAATATTCTACCATGATGAAATTTCCGCAATTACTGCGCGACGCGCGCAAGAAATTGAAGTTAACGCAAAAGGATTTTGCGGCATACATTAATCACTTAGATGATGAATTCAGCTCTGTAGATGTCGTAACGATAAATCGATGGGAAAATAGCAAAGTAAAGCCAAGTAATTACAAAGCCCTAAAGCTATTGGACTGCCTTGGTCTGGACTTGTATACAACGTTGAAAACCTTTGATTCAGAACATAACGAAGACAGTGCACTACTTGAAGACTTCCTTCGTGAGAGGTTCTTTTCGTTTCAAAGCCGAATATCATCTATCACTAAAGGGGAAATAGAAGAAGGCTGCGACTGTCAGATCATGCCATTGATGACAGATCAGAATGACAAAGCAGTAATAGATAGAATAAAGCTGATTTCACAATATACAAAGGTGGATCCTTCAGCTCTTGATACTATCGACCTGTTTCTCTATTGCAGTGAAAAAAAGGCGCATGGCAGAAAAATGGTCGATGTTAAGGGCGATATTGTTAGTCATAGCCTAGGTTTTTTCTTCAACGAAGAGGTATTCGAGCAATACCAAAATAAGCATCTACATATTAAGCAAGCCTGCTCTTTAGATTCTAACCAGAACTTAAATTACATTGTGGTTAGCGGTCACTCTGAGAAGCGCGAACAATCTGTTGCGAACTTGATTTCCGATATGAAGCTTCTTGCAAGAAATACTAAGATTAAAAAGTATTCCATGATCATAAAGAACCCAAGTGCATTGGAACTTATGAAGAACATCGGATTTGAAATATGGAAGTTTTCAGAACCAACAGAAGAAAAGTCGAACATCACCTTCAAAAACAAAAACTACCGCTATTGCGTACTGACTATCGACAAGATCGAATTACTGAGTAACAAGAATGTTATCGCATTCATTAATAAATATGGTTAATGACTCAGGTTTACTGGATATAAACAGCCACCAAACAATAGGTGGCTTTTTAATTCTCCAAGAGGCTACCCAATAGTAATCAGGTGAATAAGTCAACTAGCCAGATATACGACCAGCGGTATTCATACAGACAAACACCTACGGCAATTGCGTCTGAATATCGGATAACACCTCATCTAACCCCTCACCTAGTGCTTCAACAAGTGCTTCATAACCTGCTTCTTTCAAGGGTACTTTTGATTCGAAGTCGGCACGTGCAAGTACTGTATCTTGGTAGCTCAATACCCAACTTCCTTTCACTTCTGCGTTTCCGGTGTAAGAGCCATTAAACTGTTCAAAAATGAGTGTTAATTCTTTATCTTCCGCGCCAGCAGCATTAGAACTGTTTACCCGCTCTTCAAGCAACCCTTCAAGGTTCTCAGCCCAAACGTGTTTACGCGCAGATATCAATTCATTTTCAGACTTGCGATACGCAATCCCTATTGTGTCGAGATAGTCTGGTAGCTCCACTCTCGTTTTAACCTTAAAGATCGGTTTATCTAGCGTACTTTCCGGCAAGAGGTAGGCGTTAGTACCATCAGTAGGCGTTGAACACCCTAAAAGCCCGAGGAGCGCGATAAGTGATATAAATAGCTTTCTCATTATTCCACTCCCTTAACTGGAATCGGGTCTTCTTCTACTTCGCTACCGAACACCAACGCATTCGGTTTGTCGTTCAGTACTTTAATCAGTGGGCGAAGCTCTTTTAACACATGTTCTAACTCTTCAGATGCACTGATCAATTGCTTGTAAGCGTCGGAGCCATCATCGTAACTTTCTAATGTCGCCTCAAGTTGCTTCATTGTGTCACTCAGATCTTGTGGTAACGCTTTTGCGCCCTCACTACCCATAAGTTGATCGACACTCTTCAGGGTAGTGTCTAATGATGCAAGCGATCCGTTTAAATTGGCGATAGTCGCGTCTAACGGTAGCTCGTTAATCTTGGTTAGGAAATCGGTGATCTGATTTTGAATTTCGGTTAGACCGCCCGCGACAACCGGGAACACAGGGTAACCATCAAATTCTCTTGGTTCGTAAGTCTCCTCATCTTCATAAAAATTAATGTCGACAAACAGCGCTCCCGTGAGCAAGTTACCCGTTTTCAAGGTTGCTCTTAACCCTTCGCCCATTTGCAGCTTGACGCGTTCAGCAAAGGCTTCGGCATTCACGGCTCTAAAGACTTCAGAAACTCGTTCTATTTCCAGCTTGATTAAGATAGGAATACGGTTCGAGACCTTGCCATCTTTATCCATGCGAATTTGTAACGGCACCGTATCCACAGTGCCAATCCTGACACCTCGATACTCCACTGGAGCCCCTTTCCTTAAACCTCGAACCGATTCTTCAAATAGCAACACATACTCGATCGATGTCGTGTACTTACCTTGTAAAACCGCGTCGTAATTGTCGTACAGAGTGTACTCTTGAAGGTTCTCTTTTATCTGCAACCCAGGCTTAATACTCTCGGCTACATCAAAGCTCACACCACCAGTCAGGATGCTTTCTATTGATGCAAAGTTAACGTCTAAACCATTCGCACCAAACTTCACATCGATTCCAGAAGATAGCCAAAACTGCGTTTTTTCAAAAATCAGGCCATCATAAGGTGCAAAGATAAACAATTGGTATTTACCCACTTTATTCTCGTAATCGAAGCTTGTTTTCTCGACACGCCCAACAACAAAGCCATGATGCAATACAGGTTCGCCAACGTTCAGTTGGTTTGCTTTATGGTGCGATAACACCACACGAATGCCTTTGGTGTCTGGTCCTGCGACGGGTGGCGTGTCTAACACATCAAACTTCAATTGCGATTCACTGGATTTCCCTGGCTTCAACTCGATGTATGAGCCAGATAAAATGGTTTCCAATCCGCTGATTCCATCAGTACCAATGTGTGGCTCAACCACCCAGAATTGAGTCTCAGTATTGATCATGCGAGCGGCTTTCTTGTCTATTTGAGCTTTGGCGATGATGTATTCATAGTCTTCACTTAACGCCACGTCTGTGATTGTCCCAACGTGCACATTCTTAGATTTGATCGCCGTTTTTCCTGCTTCTATCCCAGAAGCATCTGGCAGAATTAGGGTGATCTCAGGCCCACGATTGTTGAAATACTGGAACAGCATCCAACACCCGACCAGTACCGCAATGATCGGCACAATCCAGACCGGAGACAGTTCGCTTTTTTTTGATACTTTCGCATCTGAAGTAGTTTGCTTTTCCATATGTCCCACACCTCTTTGGGGAGATTACTTCCATATAATCCGAGAATCGAAAATCATCGCCGACAACATCGTAAAGATAACAACCGACGCAAATGACAGTGCCGCAGGTCCAGGGTAAATAGCCATAACACCATCGAGTTGAACCAAGGCAACCAATATAGCGACGACGAAAATATCTATCATCGACCAACGGCCAATAAATTCGGTGATACGGTAGAGCTTAAGATAGCGACTCGCCCTTTGATTGGTGAGTCCGCGTACCCTTTTTGCCTTCCAGTACAGATAAGCCAAGGCAAACATCTTTGCCATTGGGATGAAAACACTCGCGATAAGAATAATAAGTGCCACGGGGTATGAATCCATATTCCAAAGCAAGATCACCCCTTCCATGATGGTGGAACCTTCACTCGTCCCGAACGCAGACGTATACATCATTGGGTATAGGTTTGCTGGAATATAGAAAACGACAGAGGTGAACAACAGCGCCCACGCTATTTGCAGGTTTTTTATTGGCTCAAATCGATGTAAATGTGTGTGGCAGCGCGAGCAATGGTGTGTAGCCTCACTGTAGCGATGCACTTGACCGCAAATGTGGCAAGCAAGGTGCTGCTTGTTCTGAAAGGTGCTACCAACCGTTTGTTCTTGTGCGTTTTTAGTCGGAACTAAGCGATCCCATAACCAATCAAAATCAACTAACGAAATCGTCTTCACCACCAACATGGCGTAGATACAAAACGCCCAGAATGATATCCCCATCGATACATCGGCTAATGCTGCGATCTTGATTAAGCTGACCAAAACGCCGATCAAAAACACATCGACCATCAACCAAGGCTTTGCCCAACTTAATGACTTCAACGCCAAAAAGGTGAATCGGTTATCCGCATAATGAATGTGCTTCTTTCTGTCTACCAGTAGATAAAACCAGAGAGAAAGCACCAAAAAATAGGCAGGCAAAAGAATCACGGCCAGAAAAAGTAATATCGCAATCAGGCTGTTATCCATTCGGTTCATCATATCAACAGCTTGATACAGGGTGATTTGCTGGCTAATTCCTTGAACGCTGAACGACATATACGGAAATGTCAGGCTCATGATTAAAGCAATAAGGCTAGCCGACGCATAAGCCATCACACCATGCTCTTTATGATGCCCGAGGCTCGATAAGGTGTGAGAACATCTCGGGCAAGAAGCTTCACTGCCCGCAGACAGTTCTTCAAACTGACTAACCAGCCCGCATTCGTGGCATGACTTGGTAAAGCGCTCTGGCAATGATGTCCCCTTTTAGTCTTTATAAGCAACTAGACACTCTAGGTAAATATAAGTAAGGGTTGGATTTTTTGCCAATATGCACCGAATTAAACGCGCACGATATACTAGAAATGAGAGGTAGAAAGTAAAAGGGGATGACCAACTGGCCATCCCCTTTTCAATCATTGAACAAATACAAACCGCCACGAGTTAACTCGCTGCCGTAGCGACGCACTATTTATAGCGTGATCAGTTGTGATTGTTGTCTAACTGATAGAAAGTCACTTGCGCATAATCGCTGTCGTCACTTGAGTTATCTTGCAAGTAGATACCCGCTTTAAAGTACATGTAGTTATCCGCATCGTCATAACCGCTGTTACTCATATCCACTTCTTTTGCCGCTAGCTCTGAGCCATTTTGACTAATGGTAGTAATCAACTTATCACCTTCAACAACAATGGAATACGAGAAGGTTTCATCGAGTGCAATACCGTCACTTGGGTTGCTAGTGCTGTTTAAATCACCGTCAGACGTCACCATGTTACCTAAAAGGTTATGCCAAGTTTCATCGCCACCGCTCGAGTTCGAGGTTTCATGAGCAAAGTAGATTGCGCCTTTGTCGTTGCCTGGTAGTTTATGGTAGTACAAGCGAATAGGTTCGTTTTTCTCAGCGTGGATCTGGCCAATCACGATTCGACCCACTTGTTCAGTGTTCGAAGTCGTTGTCGTCACATGATTGATAGCTAACGTCGTATTTAACGTCCCGTCGATACCACCAAAGTCCGACTGGTCACTCGATGGAATAGACGAAAACGCCCAGTTATTGTCTTTACCCGAAGTAGAGTAAGAGGTATCACCGCGACGAAGCATCTCTCTTAATTCAGTACGAACATATTTTGTTCCGCTAGATGTGGTCACGCCTTCGACTGGTGTGTAGAACACTAAGCCACCATCACTACCGGTATAGAAGAACTGGTCTTCATAACCTGCATCTAGCGTGTTCTCTTTAATAGAAGTCGCGTAGCCGTCACCTTCATCAACGGGAATACTCACATACCAGTCCAGTAAGTCGAAGTTACCTGACGGCGGTAGGTTTGGATCAAGTCCGTAGTCAGGGCTATCATTGCCACTGATTTCGACTTCAGTAATATTCGTCCAAACACTTTCCGCACTGTTTTCAAAGACTTTGATACGAATCCAACGAGCCTGAACATCCGTCACATCGTAGGTTTCAAAACCAGATGTGCTGCCACTACTATATCCATAGTAAACCTTGTCCCAGCTGCTTGAACTTTCATCAGCTAGCGCTCTGATCTCGAACTTATAAGTTTGCTCTTCGCCTTTACCCCAAGCTATCGCGACGTCTTGAACATTTTGTACCGAGCCTAGGTCGAGCACTAAATTGACGGGCGCATTCTGAGCAGCCCAACGTGATGACCAATCAGTGCTTCCATCAATCGTATTCGAAGCTGGGTAAGAGTTGTGCTCTCCACCCCAGTCTGACGCGGATTGAATGTTCAGTGTTTCAGCCGATACGCCATAAGTAGCCATCGCTAAAAGAACCGCACACGACAATTGTTTGTAAGGTTTAAGTTGATGAGTTCGAGGTTTGCAAGAAGTGAGTTTGCAAGGTTTAAAAGTCATACAAGTCTCCATGATATGTTTCACGTATATTATTTATTCCATATTTTGTAGGGTGTTACCGAAGTAACGAGAACCACTATAGGACAATATTTGTACGACAAGTTGAACAAATATCACGATCATGAATTATTATATTACAAATGAATAACTATGTGACATGAACCATTCTTATACCAAACACATCATCTAACAAGACAGCAATATAACGAGAAGCTTTAAACCAAATTACACTCGAGCTTCTCTTCCAACGCTTGGATACACAGCTTGATGGCGATAGGCGTATTAGAAGCGAATGGGTTTAGCGCATAAACCGTGTTAGTCGGTAGTTGGAAGCTTGGCATTATGTCGACAACTTCATTGGATAACTGAGAGAGGTAGAAGTCTGGAATCACGCCGATACCAACACCAGATTTGATCAAGGCAAGACAGCTGTGAAAAGAGTTGGTGGTGCAGCTTGCTTGTTGTTGGTAAACGAAGTCTGTTTCAGTGTGAGAGGTAAAGTAATGAGAGATCTGCTTCCCCTGCCATGAGTTAGCGATATAAGGGATAGAATCAAGTTCGCGTTCACGCATGCTTTCAACGCCACACAACACATCTTTAAATTCACCCAAGCGTTTCTGTTTGAGGTTACTGTCACGAGAACTGCCCACTCGTACCGCGAGATCAATATCGTGTTCCATGAAGTCTAGATGTTGATCGTCGCTGATCAGTTCTGGCTTTAACTTCGGATATTGTTTCATCAGATCGGCAATAACAGGCGCTACCAATAAATCCATCAACGCATTCGGAGCTGTGATACGAATCCGGCCTTGTGGCTCTTCTAGCTCGGCTTTTGCCATATCCCAAGCCGATTCAGCGATCACATTGATGTCTTTGCAACTCAAATAAAAGCGCTCACCCATGCTTGTCAGAGTTTGTCTTCGTGTTGTACGTTTAAGGAGAGAGGCGCCTAACTCTTGTTCTAGAATTTTGAGATGTTGACTGACGACAGATTTAGACAACTCTAACTTTTCAGCCGCAGCGGAGACTGAACCCTGCTCTACGATATGAGCGAAAATCGACATCTGCTTTAGCTTACTCATCTTATTGTTCTCTTTTTACAAACAGTACTTTCTATTATCTCTGTTTTTCAAATCAATTTCCAAGACTAAACTCTATTCAACTTATCGAGATACCAAATCAAAAAGACAGTGCTCGAAACAAGACTGTTATGGAGAAAGACAATGTTAGACAACCAAATTTTAGAAGCATGTAAGCAAGGGATTAACGCGTGGCAAAAAGCTTTCAACAGCCAAGATGCGAAAGGTTGTGCCGATCAATATACTGAAAGCTGTGTAATGGAAGCGCGTCCATTTGGTACTTTTGAAGGTCGTGAAGCGATTCAAGCATTTTGGCAAAACATCATCGACCAAGGCTTCAAAGACGTTGATTACACAGACGTTCAATGGGAAGAGCACCCAGAAGGCGGGTACATTCTTACCGCTAGCTGGACAATGAACAAAGCGTTTGGTGTTGTACATCGTGAACACTGGGCACTTGAAGCCGATGGCTGCGCTCGCTTAGTCAGCGACGACTTCGAAGTTCAAGGCGAACGCTAGAGCTGTAAGTAAAGGCTAGAAGCTCAAAACTCAAAATAGAAACAGAAAACAAAAAGCCAGCAATCCAAATGGACCGCTGGCTTTTTAATGTTCACTCTTGTCGCTATTTCACTTGATTTGAAGGTGATTGAGTGACTCTACACAATCACTCAACACGCTCATCATTTCAAATCAAAATGCCTGGTAAGGCAGAGCAAATCCAAGTCAACGTTACAGTGCTGCTTTCTTCGCTTCTGTAATCCAACCATCGAACGTGCTTTGGTTTGCTTTGATCCAACCATTTACGTGCGCTTCGATATCCGCAGAGCTGTTCTTACCTTTACTCATCATCATGTTCTGAGCACTTACATCATTGATGTTAAGTTTGATGATTTCAAAAAGCTTCGCTGCTGATGGGTTGTTCTTAGCAAACTCTTTATTCGCAATAATGCGCATTGAGTTCATTTCGAAGCCGTAGTTTTTGCCGTTAGATAACGTCGTATCCACGTTCGAACGCTCGCCAGGAAGTGCTGAGAAAGGAACTTCTAACCAAACTACATCTTCGTTAGGCACCAATACGCCACTTACCCAGTAAGGTGTCCACGTGTAGTAAAGGATTGATTCACCTTTTTGGTAACGAGAAATCGTATCTGCAATGATTGCAGCGTAGTTACCTTGGTTGTGAGTCACCGTATCGTCCAGTTTGAACGCTGAAAGTTGGTGTTCAATCACCATCTCACAACCCCAACCTGGGTTACAGCCTGTTAGATCTGCTTTGCCATCACCGTCCGCATCAAACAATTTAGCGATTTTTGGATCAGTTAATTGACCAATGTTGGTGATGTTGTACTTTTCAGCCGTTTTCTTATCAATTAGGTAACCTTGAGCGGCGCCGCTTACATATTGGCCTTCACGGTAGAACTTCTCATCACCGCCTGCCATTGTGTATTTGTCAGCATGAAGCGGGAACCAACCTACCGTTAGGAACGTTGCATCACCCTTTGCAATTGAGGTGTAGCCTACGTTGTAGTCCACTTCTTGAGTTGATTTCACGTCATAACCCAGTTCTTCAAGGGCACGGTTAACGATCAATGTTTGGAACGTCTCTTCCGCTACAGACGATTGAACAGGCTGAACTGATACGCCCTCACCCGGTAGGCTTGCTGCCCACACGTTAGTCGATACCGCTAATGTAGAAACGATGCTTACTGCGAGTTTACTCTTCCATGAATTATTCATTGGTGTTTTTCCTTAATTGAAGTTCTGATTTGTTACCGCGATTAAGTACATTCAGTACAAGGGAAACAGGTCCCATGCGATACCAGCGTAATTTTGTATTACCTGCATTTACCCCGAGAACTTGGGTAATGCGGTCAAGTAGGATTGCTAGAATAACGATGCCGAGACCACCAACAGCGGCCAGTCCCATATCTAGACGGCCGATACCTCTCAGTACCATTTGGCCTAAACCACCTACCGCAATCATTGATGCGATAACCACCATAGATAACGACAGCATCAGTGTTTGGTTCACGCCGGCCATGATGGTTGGCAATGCAAGTGGCAGTTGAATTCGGTAAAGCATCTGCTTTTTGCTTGCACCGAATGAATGACCCGCTTCGATCAATTCTTCCGGAACTTGCTGAATACCCAAGATGGTCAAACGAACAACAGGAGGAAGTGCGAATATGATGGTCACCACCACACCCGGGACGTTACCGATACCAAACAACATTACGATCGGTACTAAATAAACGAAGGCTGGTGTGGTTTGCATAGCATCCAAAATTGGGCGCACGAATTTAGCCGCCGTGTTACTTCGGGCGAGCCATATCCCCATGGGTAAGCCAATCAACAGACAGAAGAATACGGATGTCATGACCAGTGACAATGTGGTCATTGCTTCAGACCAAGCACCAATCAAGCCAATGAAAGTCAAAGACACGGCCGTTGCAACACCAAGCTTCAAGTTTGAAAACTGCCATGCCACTAGAAACAAGATGATCAACATGAATGGTGCTGGCGTAGACACCAACGCCGTTTCAAATGAACTTAGAATAAAATCGATAGGCACACGGATCGCTTGGAATAATGGGCGTCCGTGCTCAACTAACCAATTCAGTCCAGACTCTACCCAAGTGTCGACAGGCAAAACGGCCTCTGCAAAAGGGTTCAGTGGATCAAAAGGTGTCGTTTCAACGGTTTCGCTACTTAACCAATCTGCTGATGGTGAGGTGTCAGTTGCTTGCCCCCAAGGATCACTTGCAGGTTGAGCTGCAGGAGCCGATTGAGACCATGGGTCATTATTTGTTTGTTCAGACGACATGATCTACCCCTTATCCAATGTTTGTAACAGTCGTGACTTAGTCACCACGCCAAAGTAATTACCTTGCTCATCCACAACAGGCACTGAGTAAGGCACACCACCAACTAGGCCAAGCACATCATTGATTGGTAAATCAGGGTTCAGCGTTAATCCATCATCGAGCTGCGCGCTGACGAGTGATTTGTTCTCTTTGTGAGCTTTACGAAGCGAGTCGATAGAGACAATGCCGGAGTAACGGCTGCTCTTCTCAACTACGATGCCGTACTCGCGGTCGTTATCCATCAAAATTTGTAGAGCGGACGCTGGGCCATCGTGTTCTGATTTTTTAAATACCGCAGCTGGCTTCTTACGCGCAATGTCTTTCACAGTAAGTACGCTTGCTACGTTCACACCGCGGAAGAAAGCTTCGACATAATCGTTGGCTGGGTTATTAAGAATATCGTCTGGAGTACCTACTTGAACCACTTCGCCATTTTGCATAATCGCAATTCGGTCACCGATACGCATCGCTTCATCCAAATCATGTGAGATGAAAACAATGGTTCGTTTATCGTCATTTTGAAGGCGAATAAGCTCATCTTGCATTTCAGTACGAATCAAAGGATCGAGCGCCGAGAACGCTTCATCCATCAACAAGATATCTGGGTCACATGCTAGTGCTCGAGCCAAACCAACACGCTGCTTCATACCACCAGATAGTTCATCTGGGTAAGATTCTGAATATGCGCCAAGGCCTACACGCTCTAGCGCTTCAAGTGCTGACTGCTTTCGTTGTTCAACTTCAACACCCGCAAGCTCTAGACCAAACGCGGCATTCTCGATAACCGTCATATGCGGCATCAAAGCGAAATTTTGGAAAACCATGGAGATGTTGTTGCGGCGAACTTCGCGGAGTTCATCTTCTGAGATGTGGGCAATGTCTTTGCCTCGAAGAAGCACATTGCCTTTGGTTGGTTCGATCAATCGGTTAAGAAGGCGTACTAGGGTTGATTTGCCAGATCCTGACAGTCCCATTATGACGAAAATCTCGCCTTCTTGAATACTAAGAGAAACATCGTTAACGCCGATCGTTAGCCCTGTTTCTTCAAAAACTTTATCTTTGTTCGCGCCTTCATTAATCATTGTAAAAGCACGATCGGTGTCTTCACCAAACACCTTGTACAGTCCCTTAACTTCCAGTATGGGATCCATGTAATCTAATCCTTTCTCAGTTATTTAAACTTAAAAATGGTTATTTAAACCCGAAAAACGATTAGCACTCTAAGTAATTAACGCGTGTAAATCAAGGAGCTTCGTTCGGTAAAACAAGGCAAAAGACTAAAACCAGGCCAGTGACCCCAAGACAAAAAAATAAGTAAAAACACAACAAATTACTGATAAATAAAGATTTAAATCACACAAACACACGGGCGATATTATGTATTACTTAGTCGTAGATTATTGAATATTAATTTTACATTAGAGTAATTAATAGGCTAAATGAACCAACAAAAGCCACAATTAGTTCGTGCACAAATAATTCGAATACAAACTATTTATTAAGCTTTCATGACGTTTCATCGGCGAAAGTTCGCTCGGTAAAAAAGATAGGGTCAACTATCAATCTCTAGGTAAAAACCAAAGGTCAACCGGCTAAAGTCAGCGAGTCGAAATCAACTTTTTCAACCAAGAATTTTAATACATCACACCAACTGTGATACTTGCTGCAAACTGTCAGTTGGTGATTATCTAAGCTGGAATTCAACTTGTAGAGTGCTCATTGCTGAGCCATTCTTTATAAAAGAAATAAGCATTTTCCTGTGACGAAATAGAGAAAAAGACAAGGAATTCGAATGATAAAAATGTTGGTGTGCGACTTTGACGGTACGCTTGATGGAGGCTCATCTCACGGTGTTAACCAGTTGTTTGATTACCTCACAGAGCAACCTGATATCCGCTTTATCATCGCGACGGGAAGAACATTACCATCGATTCGAGTGGGTTTAGAATCGGATAACTACCCGAAACCACACAGTATTATTAGCGATGTGGGCACGAAAATTCATCATGTTCATTCCCAAAAACCAGACCATGTTTGGCATAACCAACTGGAAGCTTCTTGGAACAAATCAAAGGTAGAAACGGCTCTCGCACCCCTTGATTTTATGGGTGAGCGCATAGAAAACCATCAAGGCGATTACAAGATCACCTTTGAAGGAAAGCTTTCAGAGCCTCAACACGAACTGATTGAATCTAGTTTGGAGATGCACGGATTAGATGTTCACCTTACTTACTCTCATGATTGGTACTTAGATATCACACCAAAAGGCGTAAACAAGGCGACGGCGATTCACCACCTACTCGAACAACACGATTTGAGCGTTGCAGAAGTGTGTGTCGCCGGTGATTCAGCTAACGACACCTCAATGCTCACCATTGAGGGCGTAAACTCGATACTGGTCGCTAACCATTACCCAGAGGTTGCTCACCTATCTGATAGAGACAACGTGTACACCAGCAGAGCAACACATGCTGAGGGTGTTTTAGAAGGACTTAAATACTGGCAAGGGCGTGCAGCTGCGGGTAATTAGAAATAAGTAGAGGTGACCGACTGCTCCCTACTTCCTATCCTTATTTCCAACCGGGAAGCCAATGATCCTTGTCGGTGAGATCCCGCCAGTTGATGTCTTCCTCTCGTTTGGTCATCACCGCTTCGAGCAAACAACGAATGACCTCCCCTTCTTCAAACTCGACCTCTGTGACCATAAAGTGTTTTTCTTTCTTTATTGGGCTAACGGCCGTCCATTTACTGCGAAGTAGTTTCTTTGGATTGATTCGATTCATGAGCTTATTTCTCGCTTAGATGTCATTGATTATTATGGGTTGTCTAGCCGACATTGAGTAATAGTCTTCATCGCAAGAAAAGGATCAAAAAAAGCCAGCGATTAGGCTGGCTTCGTTCAGGGAGCCATTTCTGGTTAAAGATTAGCCGTTTTTAGGTGGATCAAATGCCGTAAGTTCTAATACTGGACCTGTGTATTTTTCAATCTTCACAAGCGCAGAGTTTGCAGCACAGCCATTCGCCAAACGAGAAGTCGGGATATCCAACGTAAGCACGTTACAGCCACCGTTTTTACATAGACCTGTGTCTTTATCTAAATCTGGCCAACCGCCTTCATGGATACATACAGAGCCTTGTTTGATGCCATCCGTCACTAACGCACCCACCAATACTTGTCCACGACCATTGTGTGCGCGAACCAAGTCACCCGTTTTAATGCCTCGAGCTTTCGCATCTTCAGGGTGAATTGAAATCGGCTCACGGTCTGCAATCGCGTACTCTTCGCGGATCTTCGCGTAGTTGAACTGGCTATGCAGACGGTGCGCGGCGTGCGCTGTCATCAGTTGCAGTTCGCCATCTTTAGCATTACCTGTGTACTCTGTTGGCTCCATCCAAGTTGGATGTGGAGGACAATCATCAAGCTTGTAACCCTCAATCGTTCTAGAAAAGATTTCAATCTTGCCACTTGGTGTTCCGAGTGGGTTCATAATTGGATTTTCACGGAAGTCAGCGTAGCGAACAAACTTCGCATTCTTGTCGTTCCACTTCATCTCAATCAGTTGGTTATCTTCCCAGAACTTGCTGAAGTTTGGCATTGCAACACGTGCAGCGCGGCCACCTTGTTGAGCAGCTTTATAGAATTGGTACAACCATTCCATTTCTGTTTTGCCTTCGGTGTACACCTCATGGCCACCAGGCGCTAACAGTTCTGCCATATCTGCAAATACATCGAAATCGTTACGAGCTTCACCTTGAGGCTCAACCGCTTTCTTCATTGGTACTAAGTGCTGGTTACTATAGTCACCTGTCATCGTCAGGTCATTACGTTCAAAGGATGTTGTAATAGGCAAAACAATATCCGCATGCTTAGCGGCTGCGGTCCAGTAAATCTCTGAAATAACAACCAGTTCCGGTTTCTGCCACGCTTTGATCAAACGGTTGGTGTCTTGGTGATGAGTGAAGTTACCACCGCCCGCCCACCAGATCATTTTGATATCTGGGAATACACGATCATGACCATTGTGCTTGTACGCTTTGCCCGGGTTTTCCAGTGCTTCCACAATACGAGCAACAGGGAACGAGTTGATCACCTTGCCTGTCGCAGACCAGCCACGCTCATCACTACCTGCAACAGCACCCAAAGATGCAGACATTGCAGGCAATACGCCAGCGTCACGAGATGGGTTACCGCCATTTGAGTAGTGGTAAGAGAATCCAAAACCACCACCTGGCAAACCAATCTGACCAAGCATTGCAGCAAGAGTTACTAGCATCCAGTGGCGTTGCTCACCAAATTGTTGACGCTGAATACCCCAACCTGCCATCAACATGGTGCGGTTGCTGCTGAAAATATCAGCCAGTAATTCAAGCTGTTTAGCTGGCACACCACACACGCTTGACGCCCACTGTGCATCCTTCACTACGCCGTCGTCTTTACCCATCAGGTAATCTTCGAAAACGTCATAGCCTGTCGTGTATTTGTCGATGAACGTTCGATCGTGTTTACCTTTGATCACTAACGTGTGGGCAATACCCATCAACATCGCAACATCCGTCATTGGGTGTGGAGCAATCCACTCTGCGTTGTCACCAAAGAACTCGATAGTTTCAGAGCGCATTGGATCGATAGCAATCACGGTTTTGCCAGACTTCTTCAATTGATGGAAGAACTCAAGACCAGAACAGTCGGTTGAACTCCAAGCAATCTTCAAAGTGTTCATTGGGTTTAGCCCCCAAAGCACGACCACATCACTGTGTTCTAACACCATTGGGTGCGTTGTTTGTTGTTCGTATACTTCAATCGAGCCCACAACGTGCGGCATGATAACTTGCGCTGCACCTGTTGAGTAATCGCCCATGTGACCCGAGTAACCACCAGCCATCCCCATGTAACGTTGAAGTAAGGTTTGTGCCTTATGAAGCACACCACTAGAACGCCAGCCGTATGAACCTGCGAAAATCGCATCTGGGGTGTTATTTGCACGAATACGCATGTGCTGTTCGTGTATTAGTTTGTACGCTTCTTCCCAAGATACGCGAACAAACTCATCGCTACCGCGCGCTGCTTTAGGCGCTAACGGATTATCTAAGTAGCTCTTGCGCACCATAGGGTATTTAATACGCGCTTTGGTATGTACTTGGTCTGGGCCCGTTGTTTGAAGGCTGTTGAAAACGGTTTGAGGTACCGCATTCGTTGTAGACACTAGCTTGCCATCTTTCACTTCACACAGCATTGGTCCCATACGACCAGCCGTTAGAACACCTTTACCACGCGTGTTTGACGAAGCGACTGACATTGGAGAGAACGACGTAAACGCCATCGCACCAGCAGTCATACCTGTGCCTTTTAAAAATCCGCGACGTGTAATATCTGTCATTTTTTATTCCTTACAATTAGTGGCCAACAACGTCTTTCGCGTGGTTTTGGAAGTACTTAGTCAGAAGCTCAAGGTTTTGTTCTGAGATATCTGTACGAGCTCCCATACCTTTAGCTACCGGTCCCCAAGCGTTAACGGTGAAGTGCTCACCAGGAATTTTTGCGTGACAAGTTGAACAGTAAACGTTGTCTAACTCTTCTGCGTAAGACCAGATTGGGTCTAGGCTATCGACAACTGGCGATGTAATGTCACCCGTTAACGCAACAGAACGCCACTCGTTACCGTAAGCATCGGCCTTGTATTCACCCGTTTTAAGTGCGGCTTGCCCTTGCTCAGTCAAAGTCGCAACAATTGAGCGCTGGCCTTCACCGAAGTAAAGTACTTGCTCTGCGCCTTTCATTTGGAACGCATTCAAAGTCACATTACGGTTGTCGCCTTCCGCTTTAATCACTTCTAGTTTTGCTGTCGGGTTTAGGTTACCAAATTCGCCCATTGCGATATCGGTTACTGGGTAAACCACTTTCGCATCTGCTGGCGTGTTTTTCGTAAAGGCAATCAGAGTATCGAACGCTTTGCTGTCTAGCTGAGCTTCAGGAGCGAAATGCGCGACACCTTTGTGACAATCAATACATGTTTGGTCATTTTCGCGACCGTATGCATGCATTTTCGCTGCATCACGAGATTGTTCGAATGTTTCCATTGCATCGAAATCGTGGCAAGAGCGACATGTCGCTGAATCGTTTTCACGGAATTGAGCCCAAACTGTCTCAGCCATCTCTTTACGATGCGCTTCGTATTTCTCGGGCGTGTCGATCTTACCCGAGATAAATTCGTGATAGATGTCTTTAGACGCTCTCACTTTAGTGATCACGTAATCCACCGGATCCGTTGGAATATGGCAATCAGCACACTCTGCTCGAATGCCTTTTGCGTTACTAAAATGGACCGAGCCTTGGTACTCTTTATGTGGCGTTTCCATGGTGTGGCAAGACACACAAAACTCAGTGCTCGATGTGTAGTGCATAACCGCTGCTGTTCCACCTAAGGTCAACCAGCCAATGCCTATACCAACCGCTGCTATTAGTGCGATATAACGTTTTTTTATTGTCATAATTTTTAATCATCTTCAACAATTGCTTACAATTACAAGTAGAGTAGTACTTTAGGGGTAGCTATATTTGACGTGGATCATGGTTCGTATTCCGAGGAGCAAAAAATGAACCTTTATTTGAGCACGATGCAAGTTTATGAAAACGCCCCATTCGCAACTCAATCATCATGCGAATCAATATGTGAAAAACTCATTCCCCATAACAATCAATACGTAGTAACGACACTAAATCACTCCTTAGGTCAAAGAACTAAATTGTAACTGCATTACAATGATGACTATCTCTTTTTCATAAACTCCTCACTCAATGAACCAAACAGAATTCCAACAAAAAATGGCGAGTTTTACCTCGATTGAACAAGCGCTTGATTACTTCGAAATTGGGTTTGATAGCAAGTTCATCAACCAAAATAGAGTCGAGCTTGTGAAACGCTTTAATGGTTATCTGATCCTGTCAAAACCCGATGATTGGTTCTCAGGAAGAAGAGCGCTGAAAAACGCTTATTGTAAGGTTCAACGCAGCAAGTTAGATCGCCACACGCGTTCTGCCTGTCGTGGGTGTACAACTTGCCAGCGTCGATAGATCGGAAGTACTGTTCAAAATAGAGAACTAGAAAGTAGATAGTTGAAATAACATCTCATTACGATTTAGTTAGTGGTTTGCTCGAAAAAAAGTGTGCTAGTCTTACGGCAACTCAACTACGAGATAAAAACTACAATGAAAATTTTCAGCAATTTCGAAAGCGGCAACATTCACGTCGTTTCAGCAGATTCACCACAAAACATTCAACTGACTATCCCAGCAGACTACCAAACTGAAATCTCTCAGTGGTTCCACTTCCGCTTAGAAAGTGAAGCTCAACAAGCTCACCACTTTGAAATCGGTCAATTGGCGACATCTGCCTACCCTGAAGGCTGGAAAGATTACGATGTGGTTGCATCGTATGACCGTGAAGAGTGGTTCCGTATCCCATCTCAGTTCGATGGCGATACATTAAGCTTTGATATCATCCCTGAACACGATTCAATGTACTTCGCGTATTTCGCACCGTACTCATACGATCGTCACCAAGATCTTCTGCACAGTGCTCAAACGCACCCAGCTTGTAAGCTTGAAACTCTAGGTCACACACTAGACAACAACGACATCACTTTGCTAACTATCGGTGAGCCAAGTGAAGAGAAGAAAAATATCTGGGTTATTGGTCGCCAACACCCAGGCGAGACGATGGCTGAATGGCTGATCGAAGGCCTGCTACAACGCCTGCTTGATGAAACAGATACGGTCGGTCGCTCTCTGCTAGACAGCGTTGTGTTCCGCGTTGTACCAAACATGAACCCAGATGGCAGCATCCGCGGTCACCTGCGTACTAACGCGATTGGCGTAAACCTGAACCGCGAATGGCAATCACCTTCTATGGAACGCAGCCCAGAGGTATTCCTTGTTCGCGAGCGTATGCTAGAAACTGGCGTTGACCTGTGCCTAGATATTCACGGCGATGAAGCGATTCCATATAACTTTGTAGCAGGCAGCGAAGGCACACCTTCTTACAACGAGCGCATCGCGAAGCTAGAGAACCACTTCAAGCAAGCACTGCTCACTATCACGCCTGAGTTCCAAGATGAATTTGGTTACGATAAAGACGAACCGGGCAAAGCGAACATGACAGTTGGCACAAACTGGATTGGTGAGCAGTTCAAGTGTTTAGCTTACACCGTCGAGATGCCATTTAAAGATCACATCAGTCACGCTGACGAACTTTACGGCTGGTCTCCAGAGCGAAGTGTCGCGTTTGGTCACGACATGCTAGCTGCGGTTTGGGCTACAGTAGACGAGCTATAGAGTCACTAAGCTCTTTAATTTGTCCATATATCTAGCTTGATAGATAGAACAAAGCCCAGCACTTGTGAAAGTGCTGGGCTTTTTAATCTCTGCATAGAATGAGCGATTTGCGCCTTAAGGAATCTAACGTCAGTCGCTTTTAAGCCACTCTTAAGCTTGCAAAAAATACCGGGTATCTTTGCCTAATATGCCTTTGTTCAGACACCATATCTTTGAAGCTTGGGCCTTGTGATAACTGAACGATCACTTCATCGCCCTCTTGTCTCAATACAGCACCACTAACATCGATACTGTTATTGTCATGCAACCTCAAGGTACCAGCCATTGAAAAGCCACGATAAACCGGAATGATGTTACGCATCATCAGGCGTACACCCTTTTCAGAAACTTCACTGACATGAAAAAGCTCATCCTTAATTCGCATCACCGGACGTGCCTTTTGAGGGTACTTTAAGCGGTAATATTTGCGTTTCTGGGTGAATGAATCTTCACGCATTAGTGACTCCCTGTCTCTGTTATTTCGGTCAAGCAATAGACTGTAGCTTCAATTGGTTTTAAACAAACACATTCACCAAATTGATAGCTAATTATTATATCGACTTTCCGAGCTAATGCTTTAGAGATTTATCCAGAGAAACACGGATTGCTGAGCATTCAGTAAAAAATGAGAACTGAATCGAAAATGAAAACTAAGATGGAAATGAGAACTGAATCGGATATGAACTGAGCCAATAGCTAAAAATCCAATTCTTCGCGTCGCACCCTAAAGCTGAAACAATGCCAACTGAATGCTGAAGCCCACGAATAGAACCCCACACACAATGTTCATCATTTGCGAGGTGCGCTTTTGAACCAACAAGCGCTTAAAGGTATCCGCCATTAAGATCACAACCAAGAACCACATCGACACCACTGACGCTTGAATTGCACCGAGCATCAAACTGTCTGTCACAATCGCATCTGTTGAAACAAATTGAGGGAATATAGAAAGATAAAACAGGACGATTTTAGGATTCAGTAGATTAGTGAGAAGCCCTTTGAAAAATTGGTTATAAAGCTTACTTCCCGACGCACTGACCACAGAGAGCACGCCCTCTTGAGCGCGCAGCGCCGCACGAAAATGGTTATACCCAAGCCAGACAAGATACAAAACCCCAGCCCACTTTAGCCCTTCAAAGGCCATGGGAGTGTTCGACAGTAATAGGCTTATGCCGTTGGCCGAGATAAAGGCGTGAAAAAAGAAACCACATGACACGCCCAACACGTTCACAAATGCGAACAGCTTCCTTTGAGTTAAGGCTGTGCTTAATACCAACAGCGCATTTGGGCCCGGGATAATAGCAATAAAAAACACGATAACAATAAACAGCCAGATACTGTCCCAACTCATTTCGATCTCATTTCATGAACATTTTTAGGGCGGACATTGTACGTCCATTCAGTGCCATTACAATATGATAAACGCTTAATTATCGCGTATGGCTAACATACATAACTCGCGCGTATAATGAATGTGTTTATCGTCTAACATACAAAACTGATTCTCTAACATTTGTAGCCCTGTTAGACTCCACCTCCCTTTTGATACTTGGTTCATTTATGTCATTTGCTAGCCTAACCCTTAACGCAAAAACCGTCTCCGCGCTCCCATCTCAATTCAATAAGCCGACAGAGATACAGCAAGCGGTAATTCCTACCATTATTGCGGGGAAAGACGTACTTGCATTGGCTCAAACGGGCAGCGGTAAAACATTGGCGTTTGGCTTACCGTTACTGAATAACATCAACCAAGATGTAAATAAACTGCAAGCACTGATCATTGTTCCAACCCGTGAACTTGCATCTCAAGTGACCAAATCTTTAGAGCCGATCGCAACAGCGCTTGATATCAAATTGGTAACGCTAACGGGCGGCGTGAATACTGATGATCAACAGCAACAATTATCGACTAAACCACAATTAGCCATCGCCACACCGGGCCGCTTACTTGCTTTAATCAAAAGTGGTGAACTGGATGTAGCTCAGTGTTCATCATTGGTTCTTGATGAAGCCGATCGCCTGATCGACATGGGCTTTTGGCCAGATATTCAAGCGATTACTGCAGCACTACCGAGCAAACGTCAGTCACTGCTGTTCTCTGCGACACTTCCGCCCGAATTAGTAGGGCAAGCTGAAGAGCTTCTTTTAAATCCAGTTAAAGTCACGACACATCAAGAAAACAGCGTGGTCGCGACTATTGAAGAAACCCTGTATTTAGTAAACAAAGGCAGTAAAGCTCAAGCGCTCATCGCACTACTCAATCAACACACATGGCCGCAAGTATTGGTATTTATTGGCGCAAAAGACAATGCCGACGCATTAACCAAACGATTGAATAAAGCCAAAATCAGTGTGAGTGCGTTACATGGAAATAAGAGCCAAGAAGAACGAGAGCAAGCATTAGAAAGTTTCAAAAATGGCGAGACTCGTGTGCTTATCGCGACAGACGTGATGGCTAGAGGCATCCATATTGATCAGTTACCTGTCGTAATTAACTTCGAATTACCTTCTCACTCAGCAACTTACGTACACCGCGTTGGTCGTACAGCAAGAGCAGGAAGTACTGGCTGCGCGATCTCTCTGGTTAGCCACAGCGAAACTGATTACCTAAATGCAATTCGCACCCTGACCAATAAGCCGTTAGTGCTGCAACCATTAGAAGGTTTCCCTGTTACCGACAAACCTGCATCTGAAGCGACCGCTCGCAAGCGTCCACCTAAAGATAAAATGGCCAATCGAAGAACAGCCAAAAAGAAGAGCATTAAGCAATTTAAAAGCAAACCAAATAGCTCCAAGTAACCAGAAATAGCGCTAAGCAGCCAGAAATAGAATGGTCAGCCCAGTTTGTACTAGGCTTTTTTATATGCAACAAAACATAAATTCACACCCAAAAACTTACCTAAAGTTGCCAACTTAAATGACACTTTTGTGAATTATGATGCCAACGTATTGATTCTTGGTTGCTCAAAAAAAATACTCTTAAATCACGTTGACGCCCCTATATCTGGCAACTAGATTTTTCTATTAGTGTCTACAACAGGAGGTCATTGAAATGAAACGTGCTAGCTCTACATATCGATTACAACTGATTAAGGAAGTGGCAACCCGCCGAGATCGTCAACGTTCCAATGACCCGATGGCAAACTACATACAAACCCTAATAGATAATAAAGATGATTGTGATACTTCGGTTGAACGCAACCAGAGGTTCAGTGGCAGTCATTTTGATGAGCACATAGGTGGTTGGGTAAGTGACCACTGGGGTAACAAGTAGGACAAAGAGAGTAATCCAACCAGCATAACCGCTGTAGAATTCGTCTCCGCATTAACCTATCATCTGCAACAATTCCCTATCCTAGAGTAAGCAGAAAGTGTCTGAGTTAAAAAGAGAAAAAGAAGTGATGGTTGCCTTCCAAGTGATACCTCGCGTTAAAGAAGGCAACAACTTCGAAGTGGTTGATAAAGCCATTGAAGTTGTGAAAGCTGCCGATGTGCCTTTCCAAGTCGGTGCGATGGAAACCACGATGAAAGGTGAACTCAACCAATTACTCGATATCGTTAAAAAAGCAGAACAAGCTTGCTACGATGCAGGGGCTGTAGAAGTGATCACGAACATTAAGATTCACAGTAAAACCACCGAGGCCGATGATACATTTTGCACGTACCATCGTGGTGTAACGAAAGCGAATCACATGTTTGTTTAATCACTTTTTTGTTTCTGAAAACTGAGCTTTAAAAAAGACTCTGGAGAACCAGTGGTGTTATTGGAAAGGCATGTCTGAGAGGTGAGAAAGGATTTCCATTCGTTCTTCTTCTGACATCGAATGCCAATCACGCGGAGTCTCTTCAGGGTCATCTTTCGCCCCGATCGGTTTTCGGTCCAGTGCTTTGACTGGCTCTTTTTTGAGTTTTACGTTCTTTTTATTCATACCGACACCACTCCTTCAGGTACAAAGGTACCTACCTTAATATTACACCCCAACCATTATGTAAAGTAATAGTTACTTCGGAGTTAAATAAAATCTTAATACTTCCTCTTTAGCCAAAAAGATCTCTTTGGGGACTTGTGTTTCCCTCTTCATCGACCTGCTTACCAACCAAGTTTTTTTGCTTCATTATTTTTCGTCTATAGCGCTGACGACACAGCTTTATCACGTGCAATTGTTCTGACGCTGTCATCGACATCCAATTAAACCGCTCTTCTCTTTTGCGCATACAACCATTGCAATAGCCTTTGTCATCGCTTGAACAAACCCCAACGCAAGGGCTTGGAACTTGGAAAAACTCTAACTGCTCCACCATGCCTCCTTACACATTCAAAATTACGCTTACTCTCTCAAAAATAAGCGATTAATTTGTCGCCTAGCTCATGGAATCCATACTAAACTATGACCTTATACTGACACATATAGTGTTTTGTAAACTATACTTTGAACCCATCAAGTTACACTTATTCGGTAACTTCGTTCTTTCCTTTGGAGCCTTATAATATGAAGTTTAGTTCAAAAAAATTACTAGCAGTAGCCGCTTTACCTATGATGCTAGCAGCATGCACAACAACAGGTGACAACGCGATGCAAGTAACACCAACCGATCTACAGCACCATAATTGGGAACTTGCGCAAATTGATGGCAAGGACATTGTGAAAAGCGAAGACCAAGCAGCTCCTCGTCTAGAGATCGGCGAAAAGATGACTGCAAACGGCATGGCTGGTTGTAACAACTTCTTCGGTCAAGGCGAGCTGAAAGACGGTCAATTCCGTATCAAGCAAATGGGCATGACAATGAAAATGTGTCACGGCTCTGCGATGGAAATCGAACAATCGGTTTCTGCTACTCTAAGCGAGTGGAGCGACGTAACGCTAACGAACGATACGCTAGTACTGAAAAACGATGTACACACGCTAACGTACACCATTCGTGACTGGGTAAACTAATCCGTCATCGAAGCCAAATATTGATTAAAGGAGCCTGATGGCTCCTTTTTTATTGCCTGCTTGCCCTCACTACTTCTTCAAAATTGACGCTCATCGCCGACTTTTCGTACCAACCTCCAATAAACCTCAAAAATCTCTCATTTAGATGCAATAAATTCAACGGTTCAGCGGTCTGTTGCTAGGATGGCAAAAGCCTAGAGTCTGTCGAGTTTTCGAGATGATTACATATCGAACAAAACTCAACCGCGAACTCCCTGCTTGTTCTCAAGTAATTGATTGAATTTACTGTTGAATTAGAATTTATTTCAGAAACAGATAGAATAACTATTAGGGCATGTTGATCTTTCGTTAACCGCGAAAGGTCAATACGCCCTAGGGAGTTTGAAAATACAATGCTCTTGCCCGTTCACTACCAAATGGAAAAGTTTATGAACAAGATAGTAAGTACGTTAGGAATCATGGCAACCGTTGCATACAGCGCAACCATTTATGCTGATGAAGCAACATCCACCGACAGTTGGAACCAAATAGAACAGCAGGCAGAGGGAGAAACTGTCTACTTTCACGCTTGGGGCGGAAGCCAAGAGATCAATCGTTACCTACAGTGGGCAGGCAAGAAATTACAAAGTGACTACGGTGTCACGTTGAAGCATGTGAAAGTGACCGATATAGCGGAAACCACCACTCGACTGCTCGCTGAAAAAGCAGCAGGAAAGAACAGTGAAGGCAGCGTCGATATCGTCTGGATCAATGGCGAGAACTTTCGCTCGATGAAAGACAACGCGCTGTTGTTTGGGCCATTTACAGAATCACTGCCAAATTGGCAGTATGTCGATAAGTCTCTGCCAATTGATGTCGATTTTTCGGAGCCGACAGAAGGCTTAGAAGCACCTTGGGGCGTGGGACAACTTGTGTTCATTCACGACCAAGAGACGCTGCATAATCCACCGCAATCATTCTCTGAGATGTTGAGCTACGCTCAGGCTTTCCCGAACCGCTTAAGCTACCCTCGCCCACCAGAATTTCATGGCACGAGCTTCATTAAGTCTCTACTGATTGAACTAACAAACAATAACCCTGCGCTGGCTCAGCCGGTTTCAGAAGACAACTTCCAAGAAGTGACGGCACCACTGTGGGTTTACTTAGATAAATTCCATAAAGTGGCTTGGCGCGGTGGCAAACAATTCCCAGCAGGCACATCGGAAAGCATCCAACTTCTGGATGACGGACAGATAGATCTCGCGATTACGTTCAATCCAAACTCTGTTTATTCAGCACAAGCAAGTGGTCGCCTAGCCGAAACCACTAAGGCTTATGCTCTAGAAAGCGGCGCTCTATCTAACATTCATTTCCTGGCGATTCCTTGGAATGCCAATGCAACCGCAGGTGCTCAAGTGACCATTAACTTCTTACTGAGCCCAGAAGCACAGTCTCGCAAAGGTGACCTCAATGTTTGGGGCGATCCTTCGGTTCTGAGCAGCAAGTACCTCACTGGCAGCGCTAAAAACACCCAGCAATTTAAATCGGTTGATGAACCACACCCTAGCTGGCAAAACGCGCTCGAGAAAGAGTGGCTTAAGCGATACGGTAACTAGTCTTCATGCTACGCGCTCTATATTTTGTTGTTATAGCTGTATGCATTATCCCAACCATTCCTGGGGTAGCGGGAGTCGTGACTTCGTCACTGAGTTTCATCCCGCCTCTAGGTTTAGAGGAGCCGACACTCAACGGTTTTAGCCAAGTCTTTCGATGGGAAGGGGCTTGGCACTCTATTGGCTTAAGCCTAGGTTCAGCAATTGCAAGCAGCTATATCGCCTGCTTCCTGACCTTTTGTATTCTTCAAGCCTCTTGGGGAAACAAGTTTTGGAGAAAGATTGAGTTAACGCTATCACCAATGCTTGCCATTCCACATGTGGCTTTCGCTATCGGCTTTGCTTTTCTGTTTAGTCCAACGGGGCTTGGCGCAAGAGCGGTACATCACTTGCTCGGCGAATCGGCTACGAGCTCTGAATTGGCGTTATTGGTAAAAGACCCATACGCGTTCGGCTTAATCATTATGCTCGCACTCAAAGAAGTACCCTTCTTGTTGCTGATGAGTATATCGATACTTCAACAAATCGATGTAGAACGTATCACTAAGGTCAGTGCATCACTCGGTTACAGCCGCGCTCAGATCTGGTGGAAATGTATTTTCCCACAATGGTTTACTAAGCTTCGTTTCCCAATGCTGGCGGTACTCGCTTACAGTGTCTCGGTTGTCGATATTGCTCTGATCATTGGCCCAACCAACCCGCCGACCTTTGCCGTTTTGGTATGGCAATGGTTCAACGATCCTGATCTTAACCTACTTCCGCGAGCTGCTGCTGGTGCCATCGTTTTGTTTGGTTTAGCTTCGTTGATCATCGCCTTGGCGCGTTTAGTTGAATGGGCGGTTCTTAAGTACTTTCGAACTTGGCAGTATTCAGGACGAACAGGGGCTAACTTGCCGGGGAAAACAGTATTCACAGTGCTTGCTAGCCTTTCATTGCTGATCATTCCTTTAATGGTAATTTGGAGTGTTGCTCAGCGTTGGCGCTTCCCGGATTTACTGCCTAGCCGCTACAGCATGCGTTTCTGGGAGTTCGAATGGGATGGCATCATGAGTACTGTGGGTCAAAGCTTATGGATTGGTCTTATTGCTGCTTCAGTCGCTCTGTTACTTGCGCTGATTGCTCACGAATACAGAATCAAATACAAGTGGCAAGTGCCAGGCTTCATTATCGCTATTCCAATGTTGATACCACAGCTCTCCGTGTTATTTGGTATGCAGGTCACGACCCTCTACATCGGCAGTAGTGCCTATGAGTTCTGGGTGATTTGGGCGCATGTTTTCTTTGCTTTCCCGTTTGTGTATCTGTCTTTAGACGGCCCGTGGAAAAGCTTCAATGATGGGTTGATTAAAGCCTCGCTGAGCCTAGGTAAATCGCCATTTCAGAGTTGGTATTCAATCAAACTGCCAATCTTACTTCCAGCTATCGCCTTTGCTTGGGCGGTCGGGATCAGCGTGAGTTTGGCTCAGTACTTACCCACCTTGATGCTCGGCGCGGGCCGTATTAGCACGATCACCACAGAAGCCGTTGCCCTTACCAGTGGTTTCGACCGCAGGGTGACAGCAATCTATGCCATTTGGCAGGCCCTATTGCCTCTGTTCTTTTTCTCTTTAGCGATATTAGTCAGCCGACTTCAACTTAGATATCGCCGTCTTACTTTTAAAGGTTTCCTAAGTAATGAGTCTGTACCTCAACGACCTCGCCATCCGTAAAACCGATGGAGATTCGCTGTTCTCAGCGCTAAATGTAACATTAGAATCTGGCCAAATACTGGCTTTGATGGGACCGAGTGGCTGTGGAAAGTCGACCTTACTGGATGCGATTGCTGGTCACTTAAGTCAAGAGTTTTCGTATTCTGGCACCGTTGTGTTGAACGATATTCAGCTCGACGAGCTTCCATCACATCAGCGTGAAGTCGGTATTTTGTTTCAAGATGACTTGTTGTTTCCGCACCTCAAAGTATGGGAAAACTTGGCCTTTTCGTTACCGAACTCTGTTAAGGGTTCCGCTCGTCAACAGCAAGCAATGGCTGCACTAAAAGACATAGAGCTAACTCACTTGGCAGAGTCTTTCCCGGATCAAATATCTGGTGGTCAACGTGCAAGAATAAGCTTAACTCGTATGTTATTGGCGAAGCCGAAACTCGCCCTGCTCGACGAACCGTTCAGCAAACTGGACCAAGAGTTAAGAGCACAATTTCGAGATTGGGTGTTTGAACAATTGACCAAAGCGAATATCCCTACATTAATGGTCACGCACGACGAAGCCGATGTACCTCAAGGGGCAGAAGTACTGTCTTGGCCATGGAGAAGTAACCATGCTGGATAAGTACTCCATTAAGGTCATTAAGTGGCCATTAAATCAGTCGGCTAAGTTACTGAACCAATTGGGTATCACGGCCAATCAAACCACGTTATTCGGATTTCTGGTTGGGTGCTTGGCATTTCCAGCGTTAGCATTTCAGCAATACGAATGGGCGTTGGGGTTTATTGTATTTAACAGGGTTTGCGACGGGCTTGATGGAGCCCTGGCTCGAATCCAAGGCATTAGTGATGCGGGTGGTTTCCTCGATATCAGCCTAGATTTCCTATTCTACTCGTTGATCCCTTTTGGATTTGTCATTGCCAACCCAGAACATAACGCCATTGCCGGTGCATTTTTGATCTTCTCTTTTATCGGCACAGGCAGCAGCTTTTTAGCGTTTGCGGTTATGGCAGGCAAGCGAGGCATCGAAAACCCAGTCTATAAACATAAGTCTCTGTACTACATGTCAGGGCTAACCGAAGGCACTGAAACCATCGCTTGTTTCATTGCTTTCTGTATTTGGCCTCAACACTTTGCGGCTATCGCTTACACCTTTGGTGCAGCTTGTTGGCTAACTACATTTATGCGAATTTATTTTGGTTTCCAGACACTCAAGAATCAAACCAGCTAGTATTAGTTTCAGGTTCCTTTCAAACAAAAACGCCGCTCAGATGAGCGGCGTTTCTATAATCTAGCTAATACTTAAACCTAATTATAATTAGGCATCTGCAGAAGCGTTAATTTTAAATCTCAACACCTTCAAGCTTGAATCAAGGTCGACATCGACAAATTCAGGCGGGTTGTCCAGACGCTCTATGAACTCAACGCTTGGTGCTTCTTCTGCCATCGTCTCAATCAGGAAGTTTGGTGATACTGCTGGTGAGTTAACACACGCAATCACTTCACCGCCTTCAGTTAGAAGTTCGGGCAAACGACGTAAGATCTTTTTGTAATCTTTGGTTAGAGCAAAGCTGCCTTTTTGGAACGAAGGTGGATCGATGATAACGAGCTCGTAAGGACCGCCTTTCTTGATTTTTCCCCACGACTTAAAGATATCGTAGCCAAGGAAGTTAACCGAGCGCATATCGTGTTCATTCAGACGGTGGTTATCGCGGCCTTTATTTAGTGAGCCGCGAGACATGTCCACATTCATACATTGACGAGCGCCACCAGCGATAGCCGCGACAGAGAAACCACAAGTGTATGCGAACAGGTTAAGAACGTTCTTATCCTTGGCATTATCTTGTACCCACTGACGACCATTACGCATGTCTAGGAACAAACCGAAGTTCTGATTACGGCCAATGTCTAATTGGTACTTAAGACCATGCTCAACCACAACCGGAGAGTCATTCAACTCGCCCCATAGAACCTCTGAAGGTGCACCATCGGCATAACGGTGTTGCAGAACAATGCTTGTGCCCTGCTTTGATTGCCAGACATCTTTGTTAGTGAGTTCAACCAATCCAGCTTTAAGAGATGACAAGAACTCGTCGTCCACCTCTTTAAATACGTTAACCAGTAGCTGCCCATCAACCCAGTCACATGTCAGTTGCTCTAGACCAGGCCAAAACTTACCGCGGCCGTGGAAAATACGACGTAGTTCGTTTGGCACTTCATTAAGTTGCTGTTCAATATGACTAAAAAACAGAGGTAAAGCTGATGCTTCCATTATTTCACTCACTTAGTGTTTAGCTTTGGCCAAGTTAATGACCAAGGTTCAAGCCAACTGTCCAAACCGTTCGACACGGTTTCCTGATGCCACTTCTCACCCAAGGAGTTTAAGCTTCTTGGATCGCAGACATATTCGTAGGCTTGTGATTGATAGGTAAATCGAATCGCGAAGGCATGCAGATAACCTCTGTCAGCCTCACTCGATGGATTATAAATAGGGTCACCAACAATGGCTGAGCCGATCGACTTCATCGCGACACGGATCTGGTGAGTTCGCCCCGTATAGGGTTTACATAAAAGTAAACGCTCACCGGGTTCAGCCGTTGCTGATAAAAATTGAGTAATCGCAGGGTTCTCTTTGGATGTCAGAAGTTTCCAACTTGAGCGTCGTGAACGCTCCATGTCTCCTGAGATCAAACCTTGCTTTTTCTTTGGCTTCTTAGAACCGATCGCAAGGTAGTATTTCTCTACTTCACGCTTTGCAAATAGCTGTGAAAGCTCGCTCGCCGCCGACGCATTTTTTGCCAGCAGCAGAATGCCCGAGGTCATTTTATCTAGTCGATGAACGAGATACAGCTTAGGCTCATTGATTGCTTTAGCAACTTCTTGAAGCAACATGGTATCGCCATCGTCTTTGTGGACGCTGACTCCAGGATGCTTATTGATAAGTAAAAAATCAGAGTGGTTCAGAAGAATATCGAACATGTAAAGGCTAGCTCCATTGTAGAAGGAGGAGTATACCGCGTCTGAACCCAGATTCCAGCTACGAAAAAGCCCAACTCACTCAATAAACATTGAATCATTGGGCTTCTTTTCAGCAAGTAGCGATCAGTGCTTGGTCTTTACTCGATTACCACACGGTAAATAGAACCAAACCACCGCTTTACGCCAGTTTAAACTTACCGACTAATGCTTCTAGCTCAGCAACCTTAGCGTTCAAGCCTGATGTGTTTTCAGAGCTTCGAGTCGCCAGTTGCAAAGATTGCTCAGAGATATCGCTAATCGCGGTAATATCCGCTGCAATTTCTTTGGTCACAGCCGTCTGTTCTTCTGCCGCAGTCGCAATAGAGTTGACCATGCTTTGTACATTGCCCGCGCCGCTCACAATCGCTTCTAGCGCAGAAACAGCACCTGAGCTTTGCTCGACACCAATCTCAACTAAACGACAGTTGTCTTGAGTGTAAGTCACCGCTTCTTGAGTGCCCGATTGAATCGATTGAATGATGCCCGAGACTTCTTGTGTCGCTTTGGTTGTTCTTTCTGCTAGCGCTCGCACTTCATCGGCTACCACAGCAAAACCACGACCAAATTCGCCTGCACGTGCCGCTTCAATTGCAGCATTCAAAGCTAACAGGTTGGTTTGCTCAGCAATGTCTTCGATGACTTTAATAACGCTACCAATCTGCTCACCATGCGAACCCAGCGTGTTCATTTGTAGCGACATGTCACTCATTTGAGTCGACACTTGTTGAATACTTGCCACCATCTCAACAATCACGTTGCGACCATCTTCTGCAGAGGTTTCAGAGCGACGTGCTTCCTCATAAGTAGAAGTACCTTGTTGAGCCACTTCAGAAATGGTCAAACTTAGCTCTTCAGCAGCAGTTGCAATCAAGTTAGCTTTGTCTGCTTGAGCTGATGCACCAGTAACGATGTCTTGGCTGATAGAAGAGAGCTCCCCTGTCACAGATTGGACTTGGTGAGTCACAGACGAGATAGAACCTAATAGGTCTACTAGTGATTTCTGCATCTGGTTAATCGACTTAGCCAGTTCAGCCAATTCATCTCCAGAATCATCAATAATGTCGCCTGCCGTTAGGTCACCATTTGCTACACGTCGAGCTACTTGTTCAACACGAGTCAGACGATTGGTAATAGAGCTAGACAATAGATACGCAATCACACAACCAAAGACAATCGCAATAGCAGACAACACCATGATGGTGCGCTCGATGGTAGTAAACGTATCGGTTAGTGTCAGTAGTGACTGTTCTGTATCTGCGCGCTCACTTGCTGATGCTTGATCCAGCAAGTTCTCAATAGGGATAAGATTGCTCTCATACAAAGATCGTAGCTGTTGAATGTTGGCTAGGAGCGCAGCTTCATCATTGATCTTCGGCACAAGCGTTGATTCAAACTCTTGAGTGAAACGCCCCATCAGGTCTTCAATTCGCTGAATACGACGGTGGTCTTCCGAACCTCTACTCTCCAAACGCTTCGCCTGCTCGATTGCTTGAGCAAATTCGTTCTTATTGGTTCGATAATCGTTAAGCGCGTTATCAACCTGAATGATCGCACCCAACGCATCTCGGTAGACATCCCCAGCTTCATCTATCAAAACAAGATAGGTAACAGTGCCCGGTACATCGTCCATTCTGATTTCATCAGCACTTTTATGAGCGCCAATAACCTCTATCCATACAATACTGACTAACGTGACAAGCACCGCCAATATAGAGCCAAAACCGGCATACAGTTTCTTTCTCACCGATAATTTCATACAACACCTACCTAAATAAAATACGGCTTAGAAAACCTTTGATATTCAATATATCGGCTAGCACACGGATAACTTGAGTGAATATACGACATTTATTTTCCATCGATAATTAAGTTTCGGACATAAAAAAAACGGGAGCCAATGGCTCCCGTTTCTTAACTTACTTTAACTCGCGATTGTAGCTTCTAAGAGCTATGGTTTCTTAGAACTATAACTTCTTAGAGATAAGCGCAGAGCCAGCAATGATACCAATACCTAGTAGCATGATTGCACCTTTACCGCTGTCGAAGCCAGAAGAGATACCCATGAACGCTACGATAGCGATAGCTACTGGGATGATGTACTTAACTAGTGTGTACCATAGACCGAATAGAGGGAAAGATACTTCACCGTCGTTAGTGATTTCTTTCTCAAGGTCTGCACGGTTTAGTCTCCAACCAGCGAAGATACATACCAACATACCGCCAACGGCTAGGAAGATCTTATCAGTTAGTAGGTCGAAGATATCGAATGCGCCAGTACCGAACAGTGTAGGACCGAAGCCACCAAGTGATAGAGAAGCGAAAATACATAGAATCGCCATTACTACACTTGCAGACAGTACTGCAGTCACACGCTTCATGCCTTTCTCATCGATTAGGTAAGAAACCACAACTTCTAGTAGAGATACTGAAGAAGTCAGTGCCGCAACACTTAGACCAACGAAGAACATTAGAGCGAATAGAAGACCAACTACGCCGCCCATTTCAGCGAATAGCTGAGGAACAACAACGAATACTAGACCAGGACCAGCCGCAGGTTCCATACCGAATGCGAACATTGCAGGGAACATTGCAACACCAGCTAGGATAGCAACACCAGTATCCATTGCCGTAACCATAGCTGTAGTTTGAACTAGGTTCTCTTTCTTCTTAAGGTAAGAACCGTAAGTCAACATACAACCCATACCAAGAGATAGTGAGAAGAATGCTTGACCTAGTGCAGCTAGGATTACACCGCTGTCTACTTTAGAGAAATCAGGGCTGAATAGGAATTCAAGACCAGCCATCGCGCCCGGAAGCATGATGCCTTTGATTGATACCACGATAAGGATAATGAATAGAAGTGGCATCAGGATCTTACCAGCTTTCTCAATACCACCAGAGATACCCTTCATAACAATAACAATGTTAAGCAGTAGGTATAGGCCCATCCACATAAGTGGTTGAACTGGGTTTGAGATAAAGCCACCGAAGCTGTCACCGATTGCTTCAGGTGCATCTAGTAGACCACCAGCAATCTTACCGATGTATGCGATAGACCAGCCACCTACTACAGGGTAGAAACCCATGATAAGTAGACCACTGACTACGCCGATAACACCAGCGAACGTCCAACGACGGTCAGTTGATTTGAATGCACCTACTGCTGATTTTTGCGTATGACGGCCAATCGCAAATTCAGTCAGCATTACACTGAAACCGATAAAGATTACAAAAAACAGGTAAATTGCAACGAATGCACCGCCGCCACTTTCGCCTGCTGTGTAAGGGAATTTCCAAATGTTACCTAGACCAACAGCAGAACCTGCTGCAGCCATTACGAATCCTAACTTCGAACCCCAGGTATCGCGGGGTGTTGTGGTTGTATTACTAGTAGCCACGTGTACTCCAAACTTTTGTGTTATGTGATGTTGTGTTTTGCTTTGGGTGGCGTCTTTAAAAGATAAGGCGTATAAAAAAATTTACACACCTAAAAGATTTGATTGACGCTCGTTATCTGGCAAGTAAACCAGTTTAAGAATAAAATTGGAAGCCCGAACCGTACATATTTCGTTACCAATGTAAATTTTTATGGTTAAATGCCGCCTTTTCATACAAAACAATCGTTTTCGTCTTAAGTTAACCAAAACTTAACAACTATAACCTGTTTACAGCTTTAGCTCTAATTTGTAAATAGTTGATTCCTTAAATTCCCATATCCGCAAAATAGCATTACTATCTAAGTGTCTCTTTTTTCGAGTATTCAATGTGGAAAAGCTCTACCATTTTTTAACTTTAGCTTCTGTCGCTTTGTACTGGGTACTTGTAGCCGGTGTGACTTTCCGTGTCGTACTAAAACGACGCTCTGTCAGCGTTTCTCTCGCGTGGTTGATGGTTATCTACATTATCCCAATTGTAGGTGTCGCTTGTTACTTCCTTTTCGGAGAGCTAAACCTTGGAAGAAAAAGGGCTGAGCGCGCTCACCGCATGTTTACTCCGTTTGGTGATTGGTTCCGAAAACTAGATGATTGCCAGCTCCACCTGCCAGGAAAGGTCGGCTCCCCAATCCACAAGATCGATGAACTTTGTAATAATCGAATGGGCATCCCAGCACTCAGCGGAAACACACTTTCACTGCAAGCTTCGCCCAATGAGATCTTACACGCAATTATCGAAGATATAGAAAATGCCCAAACCAGTATCAAGATGGTTTTCTATATTTGGCACCCTGGAGGCTTAACGGATTCGGTTGCTTCCGCACTCATTCGAGCGGCGAAACGTGGCGTGGATGTTAAAGTCTTGCTTGACTCTGCAGGTAGCCCGCGCTTTTTCAAAAGCCACTGGCGTTCAATGATGAAAGACGCAGGTGTGCAAGTTGTACAAGCACTAGAGGTTAGCCCTTGGCGTATTTTAATACGTCGCCTAGACCTAAGACAGCACCGTAAAATCATTGTGATTGATGAAACCATTGCCTATACCGGTTCAATGAACATGGTCGACCCTGCTCACTTCAAACAGAGCTCAGGTGTTGGTCAGTGGATTGACGTCATGGTTCGCGTAACTGGCCCTACCGTTAATGTGCTGTCAGCCATTCATGGTTGGGATTGGGAAGTGGAAACAGGTGAACGAATCCTTCCTGATTTACCAGAGTGTCCGGTTGAAGAGGTAATGACGCATCATCCAGTTCAGGTAGTACCATCAGGCCCGGGCATGCCGGAATATTTGATCCTACAAGTTCTGACCATTGCGATTAATCAGGCAAACCATTCAGTTCGCATCACAACACCCTACTTTGTACCAAGTGCCGATTTATTAGAAACACTCAAAATGACAGCGCAACGTGGTGTCAACGTAGAATTAATAATCCCACATAACAACGATTCACTGATGGTTAAGTGGGCTTCGCGCGCTTTCTATACGGAGTTACTTGAAGCTGGCGTTAAGATTTACGAGTTTTACGGTGGGCTTCTTCACACTAAGTCAGTAGTGATTGATGAAGAGTTTTGTTTAATCGGAACGGTCAATATCGACATGCGCAGTTTATGGCTTAATTTCGAAGTGACGCTAGCCGTTGACGATGTGCATTTCACTCAGCAGCTATCTGAACTTCAGCAATCTTACATCGAGTCATCGCACCCAGTAGAACTCGAGCAGTGGGAGCAGAGGAATCTGCGTAACCGCTTCTTCGAAAGATTGTTTTATCTGTTCAATCCACTGCTGTAATCCAATCAATGGGTCCATGCCGACTCATCTCTCACTGCCTATCTGATGTTTTAACCTTTCACGATAAACGACGTGAAAGGTTAAAAAGAGAAAGAAAAGCATAAAAACTCCCGCTTCACTCTTGCTTTGAAGGCTATTGGCATGTTTTAAATAGGACATAACCGATTGATAAGGAATTCACAGCATGTCCGAGAACAAAACCACTAAGCTGATCACTGCAGGTCGTGATAAGAAGTGGACCAATGGTGTCGTTAACCCACCAGTACAGCGCGCTTCAACTGTCGTGTTCAACTCAGTCGAAGAAAAGCGCAAAGCTACGATTAATCGCGCTAACAAAACGCTTTTTTACGGACGTCGTGGAACCAATACTCATTTCGCTTTCCAAGATGCCATGGTTGAAGTGGAAGGTGGCGCTGGCTGTGCGCTATATCCTTGTGGTACGGCAGCGATCTCTAATGCCATCCTCTCTTTTGTAGAAACTGGTGACCATATTCTGATGGTCGATACCTGCTACGAACCGACACGTGATTTCTGTGACACCATCATGAAGAAGATGGGAGTCGAGACGACTTACTACGAGCCAACCATTGGTGAAGGCATCCAAGACCTTATTAAGCCAAACACTAAGGTTCTGTTTACCGAATCTCCGGGTTCAGTCACCATGGAAGTTCAAGACATTCCAACGCTTGCGCGTATTGCTCATGAACATGACATCATCGTTATGTTAGACAACACATGGGCAGCCGGTGTTAACTTCTCTCCGTTTGACTTCGGTGTTGATATATCTATCCAAGCAGCGACTAAGTACATCGTTGGTCACTCTGATGTGATGCTAGGGACTGCGGTAGCCAACGAAAAATGTTGGGACCAACTGCGAGAGCAGAGCTACCTGATGGGACAATGTGTTTCGCCAGATGACGCTTACCTAGGACTACGTGGTATTCGTACTCTTGATGTTCGCCTACGCCAACACGCAGAGAGCAGCTTGAAAGTCGCAAAATGGTTAGAGACTCGTCCTGAGGTTGACCATGTTCGTCACCCTGCACTTGAGTCTTGCCCAGGCCATGAATTCTTCAAACGAGACTTTACCGGTGGTAATGGCTTGTTCTCTTTCGTGCTGAAAAACTCAAATACAAAAGCGACCACAGCGCTGCTTGATGGCATGACGCACTTTAGCATGGGTTACTCATGGGGCGGCTTTGAGAGCTTGATTCTTGCGAACGAACCGAACAGCTTTGATAGTCTAAGAACAGTAGCGAACCCTAACTTCGAAGGTACCTTAATTCGAGTTCATATCGGCTTAGAAGACGTTGATGACCTGATTGCAGACCTAGAAGCAGGGTTAGAACGTTACAACGCCCTCGTTTAATTTAAAGCGTTAACAGACTCAGACCAAAAAGGCAGGATATTCCTGCCTTTTTCAGATTAGCGTATTAGACACATAGTTTTAAAAAGCTACTGAACGTTAAAACACGCCCAATTGAATATTTCAGTTCGATGCTCATTGAACATATACAAAGACTGATCCTTCACTGCAATAGCGTAGTCAATCGTCACCCCTTTATACTCACTGTAATCCTGATTAATAACAGGGTCATGAAAAGGCGTTGCGGTTCTCACATCAAGAATGCTCATCGACAGGTTGTTTCCATCCAGTCCGTAGTAGCCGGAATAAAGGTTTTCCATCGTACTCTCGTTACCGTCTTGTTCAGTAATCGTCACAAACTCTCTAATGCTAAAAGTATGGTCAGACTGAAAAGTAAGGCTTATGCGCTCGTACAGTGCTTGATATGGTTGGAATGCCTGAGATAAGAAATCCGTTTTGATCGTTTTACAGTGCCATCGAGTGCCAGCTAATTCGTTTTGGTCTAACAAGAAGCTCGAAGCAGCGATTGCACAAAGAATGAGTAAGCCAATTAGTCGCAAAAGTAACTCCTCTTTTCCATGTACTGAGCAAACGAATCAAAAGACGACGCTACATTGAAAATAGAAGCGCTATAGTTCAACGCTTCGCCATCCTTCTTTTGCACCAACATGTATAACGTATCATTTTCAGGTTGGTCTACAGACGGATAGATACGGACAAAAACATCAACGTTGCAGTGGCTAGGTATCGCATCCGTTAGCTTTTGAGTGATCGCAGGCAACGAATAGGATTCATTGTGCGCAATATGGAAAAAGTAGTGATTGGTATTATCTGTGTAGCTGTCGCGATATTCGGCTTTATCAATAAAATAAGGCAGTGGCGTATAATAGGTTTGGAAAAGGTTGAACGCCGTTACGACGACACAAATCAATGCGACTAAATAGCCCGCTTTAACGAGGTGCGTATTACTTTTTGAATTTGAAGGTTCTAATTCAGCTACGTTCAATGCTTGGTTGGAAGACGTCTTGAGAGAGGAATCAGTGACCGTTGCAATGTTAACGCCTGTAAAGATTTCAGTCGCAGCCAACACTTCTTGCTCGACAGGCGAAGAATTTGATTTAGACACCCTCTCAGTCACTTGAGAAGGCTCAGTTTCAGTTTTGCTAGGCTTTATCGACTCATCTATTTCAAGTGAATAGCCCGTTTTACTGACCGTGCGAATCGTCGCACAGCCACAAGTCACTCGTGACAGCGTTTTTCTAATCTTAGATATCACGTTAGTGAGCGCTTGCTCTGAGACAATCACATTGCCCCAGCACCTATCAAATATCAGGCCTCGTTCAACACACTCACCAGCATTTTCAAGTAAGAACAGAAATACCTTACCTTCCATCGGTGCGATAGTTTCTACGTGGCCATCTTCACGCACAAACTGCCTAAGCAAGGGATCATAACGAGCATCACAGATTTGGTAGCTTTGTTGTTTCACTATCGTCTTCTAGGTTTGAATTTGGTCGCATATGATATTGAATAGTTTATAAATGACCAGTAAATTTTTCTATATTAACGCAATTATTTTTCGACGATAAATAACACTTTTATTTGTGCGGACAACCTACGATATGGTCATTAACCATGCCTGTCGCTTGCATGAACGCGTAACAGATTGTTTCCCCTACAAACTTAAAGCCTCTCTTCTTTAAAAACTTACTCATCGCTTTAGATTGCTCGGTAGAAGCAGGAACTTGAGACATCTCGGTCCATTGATTCACGATCACCTCATTATCGACAAATTGCCATAACGCATTAGAAAGAGAGCCGAACTCTTTCTGTAATTCAAGCGTTGCTCGCGCATTGTTGTATACCGAAGCAATCTTACCCTTGTGTTTAACCACATCGAAGTTTTCAATGATGTGCGGCACGTTGTCTTCATTCAACTCAGCTAGCTTGTTTAGATCGTAATTATCGAACGCGGCACGATACCCTTCACGCTTTTTCAGGATCGTAATCCAACTCAGGCCCGCCTGAGCGCCTTCTAAAGTAATGAACTCAAACAGAACTTGGTCATCATAAACAGGCACGCCCCACTCTGCGTCGTGGTACTCCCTTTCAAGCTCATGTTTAAGCGCCCATGCACACGTTCTATCTGATGTATTTACGTCCATTTTTGTATTCTCTTTTTATCAATCGGTATATAAAAATAATGCCCCAATTAGGGGCATTATTTCAAAGGTCAGTTAACGTTAAGCCACTTCAATTTTATGGAACAGACGATACAGCACAGGTACTACGATTAGCGTGAGTACAGTCGCAAAGCCTAAACCAAACATGATGGTTACAGCCATTGGCTTGAAGAAGATATCTGGTAGTAGAGGGATCATACCAAGAATGGTAGTGATCGCCGCCATACATACCGGACGAACACGACTCAGTGCCGCATCAACAACCGCTACATACGGATCTTTACCGGATTTCATCTCAATCTCAATTTGATCAAGCAGTACGATACCATTCTTCAGAAGCATCCCAGATAGGCTCAAGAAGCCCAACAGCGCCATAAAGCCGAATGGTGTATTCAAGGCTAATAAGCCTGTCGTTACCCCGATTAGCGCTAATGGAACCGTTAGCCAAACAATCAGCGGCTCTTTGACCGAGTTGAACAAGAACACGGTAATCAAGAACATGAACAGGTAACCCATCGGCATAGTGGTAAACAGTGACGCTTGTGCATCAGCAGATGACTCATATTCACCACCCCACTCCAACGAATAACCTGGTGGCATCTCAATCGCTTCGATTTGTGGCTGTAAGCGTTTCTGTAACGTCGAAGCCGTTTCTTCACCCAATAGGTCGTTGTCGGCCATTACCGTCAGCATGCGCTTACGGTTCTTACGGATGATAAGTGGATCTTCCCATTCTAATTCGTAGCCAAGCGTCACTTGCTGCAACGGAATGTATTCGCTTAATGCCGGACTCCAAATCTTCATACCTTCGATGTTACGAATATCGACACGCTCATCTTCAGGTAAACGAGCCACAATCGGCATCAACGTTGTACCATCACGATACACACCAATCGACTTACCAGAGAAAGACATTGCTAGGAAATCATCAACGTCAGATTTGGTAATACCATAACGACGCGCTTGGCTTTCATTGAACTGAGGCTCTAATACCTTCGTTCTTTCACGCCAATCGTGACGAACGTTAAATGCGCCTTCATCTGCACGCATGATGTCCATAACTTGAGCAGCGATTGAACGTAACACTGTTGGATCAGAACCCACAATTCGCGCTTCAATTTTCGCACCGCCACCAGGACCTAATTCAATCTGTTTAAGCTTGTAATCAATCTCAGGGAACTGGCTACCCACATGCTCACGGAAACGTTTCATTAGCCCTTCAAGCACTTCATAGCTCTTCACACGAACCGTTATCTCGCCGTAAGCGCTATAACTTTTCTCAGGAGAGTAAGTCAACATGAAACGTTGCAGGCCTTTACCCGCCGTTGTCGTGATGTGCTCAACTTCGTCTTGTTCTGCTAACCAACCTTCAAGCACTTTAAGCTTGGTATTGGTCGCTCGAATATCGGTACCTTCAGGCATCCAAACATCCACTTGGAACATAGGTGTGGTTGATGACGGGAAGAAGGCTTGCTTAACGAAACCAAAACCGTAAACACTTGCGCCTAAACCAATAATCAGAACAAACATGGTTAACCAAGCACGCTTCATACAGAACTCAAGGAAGTTTTTATAGATAACAAAAACCATCCCGTTGTATGGGTCCTTACCTTCGTTATCTGGGTCGACCTTCTGACCTTTAAAGAACATGTCAGCAAAGAACGGCGTGAGCGATATGGCAGTAAACCAACTCAGCATCAAGGAGATCAGTAGCACCGTGAACAAGGTGCCACAGTATTCGCCTGTTGAGTCTTCCGATAAACCAATTGGAGCAAACGCAGTCACCGCAATAACCGTCGCACCAAGTAGCGGCCATTTGGTTTGGGTTACGATATCTGTGGCGGCCTGCATCCGGGTTCGCCCCTTCTGCGTGCCGATCAATATCCCTTCCACCACCACAATGGCATTATCCACCAACATCCCCAAGGCGATAACCAACGCGCCCAGTGAAATACGTTGTAGGTCGATCTTGAAGTACTGCATGAAAATGAAGGTACCAAAAACGGTCAACAACAATATCAAGCCGATCAACAGTCCCGAGCGTAGTCCCATGAAGAACAGTAACACCACGATTACGATCGCAACCGCCTGCCCTAAACTCACCACAAATCCGCTTACCGACTTGTCTACCTCTTTGGGTTGGTTATAAACCTCGGAGATGTCGATACCGACGGGTTGTTGATACTTTAGCTCGGCCAGTCTTCGGTCAAACGCTTCACCAACCGCTACTACGTTCACGCCTTGCGCAAAAGAGACACCAAGGTTAAGTGCGAGTTTGCCGTTATAGCCAATGATGTTACTTGGCACTTCAACATAACCACGAGTGACGTTCGCCACATCTTTTAGATAGATGAGACCTTGAGCGCCGCCTTCTGTCAGAATCAAATCACCAAGCTGTTCAACATTCTGGAACTCACCCGTTGGATGAATTCGAATGTACTCGTCGCCAATTCTGACCGCGCCAGCACTTGATACAATATTTTGAGTCGATAAAAGGTTAAATACCGTGCTTGGAGACAGACCCAGAGAGCTTATCCGTTTCATCGATATCTCAATGAACACTTGCTCTTGCTGTTGGCCGGATACCGAGACCTTACTGACCCCATCGACCAACTCAAGCTCTCGCCTTAGGTAATCAATGTAATCCAGCAGCTCTTTATAGCTATAACCATCACCCGTCACCGCCAGCAAAATACCGTAAACGTCACCGAAGTCATCGATGACTTGAGGGTCATTGACCCCGGGTGGCAGTTCAACCTTAAGATCATTCACTTTTCGGCGAAGTTCATCCCAAATTTGCGGAAGATCATCAGGGCCATAGTTATTCTTCATCGTTACCGTTACCTGAGACAGGCCACGGCTTGAAATAGAGTTTACTTCGTCGACATAGGTAAGTTGTTGAATCGCTTTCTCTAGTGGGTAGGTAACTTCTTCTTCCACCTGCTGAGGCGTTGCCCCTGGGTATGAAGTCACGACCATTGCATCTTTGATGGTAAAGGCAGGATCTTCTAAACGACCCAGACCGAAGAACGCAGAAACACCACCAATAAGAAAGATCAGAGATAGCATCCAGCTAATGACTTTGTTACGTATAAAGTAAGAAGCAACACCTGTGATCTGATCATCACCCTGTTGATCGTCATTTTGAGGCTTGTTATTTACTTCACTCATTGTTCGTCTCCTGAGACAATACTTCCACTGTCATCCCATCTCGCAATCGCGATACGCCTGCAACAACGACATGCTGCCCCATTTCCAGTCCTTTCATGACCTGCAATGTTTTCTGATTTGCTTTTCCTAATACGACTTGCTGTTTCGAGACGGTATTGTCGTCATTGAGCACCCATACATAAGAGTTCTGACGCGTTAAATCATCACCATCGGCATTGAACACAGCTTCAATTGGAATCAGCACACCGGCTTTTAGCTCTAAGCCGATTTCTCTCCCATTTGAAGTCACCTCAACCGCCATACCGTCCAAAATCAAATCATCTTCAGGCATAGGCAAAGCAAGCGTCACCGTAAATGTGCCCGTACTTGGATCCGGTTCTGTTGTGAACTCCTTAATACCTGCCGTGTATTCATTGCCACTTGGCACTCTAACTACAGCCTCAACGTTCGATAACAGTTGTTCACTCGGTTGGTTGACGTAGATTTGGTCAGGCAGTTGAATTACGACTTCAACATCTTCGACACTGTGGATGTTCACCACTTGTTGGCCTACCTGAATATTTTCATATTGGTCGACACTGACTCGAGAAATAATCCCATCAACAGGCGCACGAAGCATGGTGAACGATAAGCGCAGTTTCGCAAGTTCCAACTCGGCATAAGCAATCTGGCGTTGAGCAGCAATTTCATCGAATTGCGACTTAGCCAATAAGCCTTTCTTCACTAGCGGACTCGAACGTCGGTATTGACTATTGATTACCGTGTAACGAGCTTGAGCATTGTCCACATCCAATTGATAATCGGTTGGGTCAAGCTCAGCAATGATGTCCCCTTTGGAAACACGTTCACCTTCCTTCACATCTAGCTTGAAGATTTCACCGGCCACTCGGAAACTGAGGTGAGCTTTCTCAGCAGCATTAGCAACTGCAGGGAAATAGAGTTTGTCGCTAAAGTCGATGACTGAAATCTCGATAGCTTTAACTAAGGGCGTGTTATTCACTTCTACAGCTTGCTTATCTTCACAAGCCGTCAGTAAGGCTAAACACGACAGGCCAGCGGCCACTTTAAGTGTTTTCATGTTATAGCCCCCTTTCCTTGATCCACTCTCGAACTTTAATGCCCGATTCAAGACCATTGACGCCAGAAGTCACAATGCGATCGCCATCGTTCAATCCAGAGACGATATGACGTTTTTCATCGATGACAATGGCAACATTTTCAACAATGCCATCGCTATTCACACGCCACACAGAGACATCATCCCCGTCGGTCATCATTGCTGACGTTGGAATTTTGGTGGCCGCCGCTAACGATGAAACGAGATTTACCGTGCCAGACATACCGGGCAAAATACCCACATCGGTTGGTCTTTCCATTACCATGGTGACCTTGTACGAACCTGTTTTCGGGTCGGCTTCGGTATCCACTTCTTGGAAGGTTAGAACATAAGAGTTTTCAGGAAATGCATCAAAAACCATGGTTGCATCTGTCTCGAACCCTGATGAAAAGCGCGTAATAAGTTGGTCGGGTAATAAGAAGACGACTTTAAGAATCTGATTGGTTTGAATATTCATCACGCCTTGTTTAGCAGCAATGTATTCATGATTTTCAGCCGGAATAATGGAAATCGTTCCATCGTAAGGCGCGACAAGAGTGGTATAGCGAAGGTTTGCTTTGGCTTGATTAAGCATCGCTTTAGCAGAATTGTGATTGGCTTTCGCTTGGTCGAAATCTTGTTCTGATACGACTCGGTCTTTACGTAACTTAATCGAACGTTGGTATTGAACGTCAGCAAGCTTAAAGTTGGCTCTTGCTTGCTTCTCTAACAGCTGATATTCGTCGGGATTGAGCGTTGCAAGCCCTTCACCTTTACTGACCTTTTGACCAGATGTGACATCAATAGTCTGAAGTAGCCCTGGAACACGAAATGCCAGTACGGCTTTGTCACCCGCTTCAGTGGTGGCTGGAAAGCTACGTTCAAAGGCATTACTACCGACGGAAACAGTGAAGAGTTTGGCGGGTCTAGAATCAGGTTCAGGTACGGGAGGAAGCTCCTTACCACACCCAGACAACCCAGCTAAGGCTGTCAATAGGACAACGGAGGCTCTATACATTGGTGATCATCCATATCTATAAATATTTTTATAACATAGATTAATCACATGTAACTTACCAGTTATCGTAAGATTTATTTAGACAAAATTATTAAAAAAAATAACGGCTTGGAATAAATTTTCCTAAACCGTTATCGAATCTTTTTAGACTTATCGCTACATGTTCTTAAATGCGCGGTCGACTTTGAAAGTATCGGAGGTCACATAAGCTTCCATGTTGCGGACACTGGTCTCTAACTTCTGGAAATCACCCTCTAAAGTGCCCAGTAACGACTCTGCCGTTTGCCCTTTTTCCCAAGGCTTCTGTTTGAGTGTGTGCTCTTGCTTGGCTTTCATCTCATCAACATAGTGAGGTGGTTGTTTTTCAAGCATAAATGTCAAAGCTAAATACGCTAATAACACCAGAAAGCTACCACCAAGCAGTGCCGCAGAGATAACTAAGATGCGAACCAACCACACTTCAAGGCCAAAGTAGTTCGCTACCCCTGCACACACACCAGACAATTTGCCGTTAATCGTGTCGCGATACAGTTCTCTACTCATAGTTTCGTCTCCAGTTAGGCGACTCCGCATCCAGTATTTTTTCTAGCGTTTTCACTCGGTCTTGCATGGATTCGGCTTGCGCAGAAAGCTTATGCAAACGTTGAAGATCGGTTTCTGAAAGACCATTGCTGGATTTCTTCTTGCTGCGGTAATGTAAGAATAACCATAGCGGTGCCACGAAGATTAAAAAGACAATCAGTGGACCTGCAATTAGAAATGTTGACATAGACAACTCCTAAATTATTTATCGCGGTTTTCAACTTGTTGCTTCAGTTTCGCTAGCTCTTTTTCGATTTCATCTTGAGCTTGTAGTTCGGCAAATTCTTGGTCTAAAGATTTTGCGTTGCCAGTCTTAGCGTAAACGTCCGCTTCAGCTTCTAATTCATCCACTTTACGCGAGAATTGCTCAAACTTCGCCATTGCTTCGTTGGTTTTGCTTGAATGCAGGTGTTTTTGAACATCACGACGATTGCTCGCCGCATTATTACGAATCATTAATGCTTGTTGCTTTGCGCGAGTTTCTGCAATTTTGGTTTCAAGCTTGCCGATCTCACTGGTTAGCTTTTCTATGGTTTCATGAACCAAAGTTTGCTCTGTGTGAAGGCTCTTGATGATGTCTTCCAGTTTCTGCTTTTCGATTAGCGCCGCTCTTGCCAGATCTTCACGTTGCTTAGTCAGTGCGAGTGTCGCTTTGTTTTGCCAATCTAGAATCTGAGTTTCGATAGCTTCAACTTTACGTGCTAGCTCTTTCTTGTCTGCGATTGCTTTTGCTGAGTTAGTACGAACCTCAACCAGCGTATCTTCCATTTCTTGGATAATCAGGCGAATCATCTTTTCAGGATCTTCGGCCTTATCTAATAGTGCACTGATGTTTGAATTTACAATGTCTGCAAAGCGAGAAAAAATACCCATGAGGAACTCCTTAATTACAATGATGGCAAATGCGTTTCAAATCGTTGTGCGACTTTATCAATCCACTTGCTCAAAAAGTTACGTTTGTTGTTAAACCTACCATAAGTAATCCAAGTAGCGTGCCAACTTTTAAGCCATTTATTATCAGCCACTTACAATAAAATGGTGATTAACCCGAACCATGCTATGATGAATTTAGCCAAGTATTGGTATTTTTCACCACTACGGCTCTTACATGACCTCTCCAGCGCTCAATTCATACAAGGACCCGCTATGCAGCAGAACCTCATTGGTGAATCACCTAGCTTTCTCTCTGTGTTAGATAAAGTTTCCCAACTCGCACCAATAGAAAGACCCATTCTGATCATTGGCGAACGTGGCACAGGTAAAGAGTTGATCGCACAAAGACTGCATTACCTTTCAAGACGTTGGGATCAACCTTTGATCTCATTGAACTGCTCAACCTTAAGTGAAGGTTTGATTGATTCAGAACTGTTTGGTCATGAGTCTGGTTCCTTTACTGGTTCAAAAGGTCGTCATCAAGGTCGCTTTGAAAGAGCAGAAGGAGGAACGCTGTTTCTGGATGAGCTAGCGACCACTCCCCTTGCGGTTCAAGAGAAGCTATTGCGCGTTATTGAATACGGGCAATATGAACGTGTCGGCGGGCAAAAGGCGCTAAGTGCCAATGTCAGACTGGTGTGTGCAACCAATGCCGACTTACCAGACATGGCATTAAAGGGCGAATTCCGAGCAGACCTATTAGATAGACTGGCGTTTGACGTCATTACTATCCCTCCTTTGCGTGAGCGAAAAGAAGACATCATGCTACTGGCTGAATACTACGCCATTAAGATGTGTCGTGAATTGGAATTGGAGTTGTTCGTTGGCTTTGCCCCTTCTGCCGTTGAATCGCTTTTGGATTATTCTTGGCCAGGGAATGTACGAGAGCTCAAAAACGTGATTGAGCGAGCTATCTATCAGCATGGAAAAGACCCATATCCTATTGAATATTTAGTGTTTAACCCATTTAAACCCGCATGGAAAACAGAGCAAGATTCCTCGCCGGAAACTGGCAATGAGCCGTCTAACAGCCATACTTCATCAGAGAGCTCGTTTTCTTTGCCGCTTGATTACAAAGCATGGCAAGAACAACAAGACATCAAGCTACTCAACCAAGCCCTCAAACAGAGCAAATATAACCAGAAACAAGCCGCAGAATTACTTGGGTTAACCTACAACCAATTACGTGGAATGGTGAGGAAGTACGCGATTGTCGGACAAGCTAACGATAAATAGCTGTCCACACTTGATTATTATTTGGAGCCGAATAAATAAAATGTTAAATTGTCCGGATCTTGAGGCTCCTCTAACGCCTCGTTTCGAAAAGTATTTCTTTTTATGAAAGCACTAATAAGACTATCACTGAGCATCTGCACGCTGAGCTTTCTCGCAGGATGTGGTGAGAGTGTGAATCACGAGCAAATCCGTGAAAAAGGCTTCATTTATTGCGGCCAAGGTAATCCTAGTACCTTCAATCCACAGCTGGTTGATAGTGGTATTACCGCAGAATCGCTGAGTCCTCAAATCTTCGATACACTGCTCACTCTTGATCCGATGACGTACCGACCAAAACAGAACTTGGCGACAAGTTGGTCTGTTGATAAATCAGGTACAGAGTACACGTTCAAACTGCGCCCAAATGTTGCGTTCCAAACGACAGACTGGTTCACCCCAACTCGTAGCATGAATGCACAAGATGTGGTGTTTAGCTTTGAACGTGTCATTGATAGTTCAAACCCATTTCATTATGTGGGTGGCGGCCTATATCCGTGGTTTGCCGGAATCGACTTCAAGAACCTGATTGTCGATATCACCGCAGTCGACGACCTAACAGTGAAATTCCAATTAAGTCGCCCAGACAATTCATTTCTCAATAACATCGCCACCAGCTATGCGGTCATTCACTCTAAAGAGTATGCCAACAAGCTCATTGCAGCGGATGAGAAAAATAGAATCGATTCCAACCCTGTCGGCACTGGCCCTTTCTACTTGGATGAATACCAAATCAACGACCTAGTGCGCTTGAAAAAGAACAAGCACTACTGGAAGGGTGAAGTACAAATGGATCAGGTTGTGTTCGATACGTCACAACGTGGAACGGGCACACTTGCCAAGCTTCTGCGTAGTGAGTGTGACGTGCTCAACTCTCCGATTTCTAGCCAAATCCCTATTATTCAGGCCCATGAAGAGTTGAAGATCTCTGCCACTCCGGCGGTTAATGTCTCTTTCATCGCGCTGAATACTGAGCACCCTGCACTGCGTGACTCTCGAGTTCGTAAAGCGCTCAATTTAGCCATCAACCGCCAGAACATTCTTGATTCTGTGTATTACGGTACAGGAACCAAAGCCTACACCTTGCTTCCTCCTACTTCTTGGGCTCACCAAAAAGACAGTGTTCAAGTTCGCTACGACCGAAACTATGCGGTTGCGCTTCTTAAAGAAGCCGGCGTTGAACCTGGGTTAGAGCTTTCAATGTGGGTACCACTAGAGCCACGCGCATACAATCCAAGTCCAAGAAAAACGGCAGAACTGATCCAAGCAAACTTAGCCGATATTGGTATTGAATTGAAACTCTATACCGACGACCGATTTGACCGCACACAGTTGTCCTCTATTTCCTCAACAGACTTGTTGCTTACAGGCTGGATAGGCAATACCGGTGATCCAGACAACTTCTTGCGCCCGCTGCTCTCATGCAGTTCCGAGCGCGCAGGGTTAAACGTCTCGATGTGGTGTAATTCAGACTTTGATTTCCTTCTCGACTTAGCATTAGAGATCAATCAACAAAGGCACCGTGTGAACTTGTACCGACAAGCCCAAAACATTCTCAATGAAGAAGTTCCTGTGATTCCTTTAGCTCATGGCGTGCAATTCCGCGTGCACGATCGTTCGCTAACAGGCTTTAAAGCAAGTCCCTTCAATGCCCAACCTTTTGATCAAGTCAGAAGAGAGGTGCAGTAATGTTTTGGTATACCTTAAGACGTGTAAACTTATTCGTTATTACGCTAGGGATTCTGACCTTAGTGGGTTTCTCCCTGCTTCGATTAGACCAAACCTCACCATGGGCAATTCAAGATTTTTGGCCCGGTTGGATTAGCTATATCACTGAATTATCGACGCTAAACTTTGGCCTAAGTAAACACGGTGTACCTATCATCGATGAGTTGGTCGTGGTATTCCCTGCAACGCTAGAGCTGTGCTTCTTTGCCTTTGTGTTGGCGCTCATCATCGGTATCCCTTTTGGCACCATTGCTGGTATGAGACAGGGTAAGTTTGTTGATACCACCATATCGTTCACCTCAATGGCCGGCTACTCTGCACCTATATTTTGGGTTGCGTTGCTGATGATCATGGTGTTTTCACTGCACTTTGAAATGTTCCCAGTTGGTGGCCGATACGACCTACTTTACGAGATTGAACACGTGACTGGCTTCGCGATGATTGACGCCTTTTTTGCCGAAGGTCGCTACCGTGCACACGCACTACAAAGTGTTATCGAGCACATGGCGTTACCTTGTCTTGTTTTAGCGCTAGCGCCAACGACTCAGGTCATCCGATTGATGAGAGCGTCAGTGGCTGAAGTAATGACGCAAAACTACATCCGCGCTGCGCGAATTAAAGGTCTTTCAACAAGAGAGATCATCACACAGCACGTGCTAAGAAACGCGATACCTCCGATTATTCCAAAGGTCGGCGTTCAACTATCAAGTATGTTAACGCTTGCTATTATTACCGAGTCTATCTTTAACTGGCCGGGCATTGGTCGTTGGTTGTTGGATGCCTTATCGAATCAAGATTACGTTTCAATTCAAGCAGGCGTAATTGTGGTAGCAACCTTGGTTTTGACCGCCAACATTATGTCCGATCTACTGGGCGCGATGATCAATCCACTGGTAAGGAAGGAATGGTATGCTAACAAATAACGTCTACCAAGAAGAACAGATTCCAACCCAGTTCGAACGTTTCTGGCGCAGTTTCCGCAGCAATAATCTGGCTATGTTTGGCTTGTGGTGTTTGGTGCTTATCATTCTGGTCACCGTCACTTCACCGTGGCTAGCCCCGCATGATGCACAAGAACAAACCGGTCACCTATTAACGCCGCCCTCTTGGGATCCAGCGGGAACGGTTGAATACTTTCTAGGTACGGATGACTTGGGCCGAGACATTCTCTCTCGCTTGATTATTGGATCTCAGCTTACCTTCGGCGCAGCAGTGGTGATTACCTTTATCGCAGCCGTCATTGGTTGTCTGATTGGTGTACTTGCCGGGATGACTCGTGGGTTACTTTCAAGCACACTAAACCACCTGCTTGATACCGTTATGTCGATTCCATCTCTTCTGCTGGCAATTATCTTCGTGGCATTCCTTGGCTTTGGCGAGTTCAATATCTTGCTCGCCTTGTGTTTGGCACTGATTCCGCGCTTTATACGCTCGGTGTACATTGCCGTGCATGCTGAAGTAGAAAAAGACTATATTCTGGCTTCTCGCCTTGATGGTGCGAACGATTTTTACCTGCTATGGAACTCAATCCTTCCGAACATTCTTACCGTGATCGCACTTGAAGTGACGCTTGCGCTGTCAGTCGCAATTCTTGACATCACGGCCTTGGGCTTCTTAGGGCTTGGCGCTCAAGCACCGAGTACCGAATGGGGCTCAATCTTGGGTGATTCGGTCGAGTTGATTTACCTTGCGCCATGGACAGTTACCCTACCCGGCTTAGCTATTATGTTTACAGTGATCGTGATTAACCTCGTCGGTGAAGGTGTTCGCCAAGCGCTAAATGCAGGAATCGAATAATGCCGTTACTTGATATTCGACATCTAACCATCGAGATTGAGACCCCTCAAGGGATGGTTAAAGCAGTAGATCGAATGAGTATTACCCTCAATGAAGGGGAAATTCGTGGCTTAGTAGGTGAATCAGGCTCAGGTAAGAGCTTGGTTGCAAAAGCGATTGTCGGGGTTTGTAAAGAAAACTGGAAGGTTTCCGCAGACCGAATGCGCTTAGGTAATATCGACCTACTGCAACTGACGCCGAAAGAAAGGCGCCGAGTGATTGCCCGCGATATTGCGATGATCTTCCAAGAGCCATCGACCTGTCTTGATCCTTCTGAAAAAGTAGGCAACCAGCTCGTTGAAGCGATCCCTTCCCATTCGTTTGAAGGTCGTTGGTGGCAACGATTTAAGTGGCGTAAGAAGCAAGCGATCGCGTTACTGCACAAAGTCGGCATCAAAGACCACTCTCGCCTAATGGACAGTTACTCTTATGAGCTGACCGATGGTGAGTGTCAGAAAGTCATGATCGCAATGGCGATCGCTGCCAAGCCAAAAGTCTTGATTGCTGATGAACCGACCAACGATTTGGACCCAATAACTCAGTCTCAAATATTGCGTCTGTTAAGCCGTATGAATCAGATCAATAACACCACCATCGTGCTGATCGGCCATGACTTAACCACCATTACCCAATGGGCAACCCGCATTACCGTGATGTACTGTGGTCAATCGGTAGAATCCGCTGATACGCCGAAGCTGTTGGACGCACCCAAGCACCCATATACCGTTGCTCTGCTAAAAGCGATGCCTGACTTTAACGATTGGATTCCTCATAAAGAGAAGCTCCAGTCTTTGCCAGGGTCAATTCCACCGCTGCAACATCTTCCTATTGGTTGTCGATTAGGGCCTCGCTGTCCATACGCGCAAAGGCAGTGTGTCGAGATCCCACATACTAAACGTATCAAGAACCATAAGTTTAACTGTCACTTCCCTCTGAATATGGAGAAGAAAAAGAAATCATGAGTGCATTATTAGAAGTCAGTGATTTGTCTAAAGACTTTACGACTCGCTCTGGTCTTTTCCGTAAAAAGATTCATCAAGCCGTAAAGCCAGTGAGCTTTAGTCTTGAAGCTGGACAGACGATTGGTTTTATCGGCCAGAATGGTTCTGGCAAATCAACATTAGCCAGAATGCTCGCAGGCATGGTTGAACCAACCGCAGGCGAGATCCGCGTGAATGGCGAAAAGCTAGAACACAAAGACTACTCGACTCGTTGTAAGCTGATTCGAATGATCTTCCAAGATCCGAATACGTCACTTAACCCACGCATTCAGATCGGTCGAATTCTTGAAGGTCCATTAAAGCGAAACACCAACATGCCACCAGAAGCCCGTATGCGTCGTGTGAAAGACACACTACTGCGCGTGGGCCTTCTACCGGAACATGCTTACTTCTACCCTCAGATGCTTGCTGCGGGTCAGAAACAGAGGGTTTGTTTGGCTCGTGCCTTAATACTTCAACCATCCATCATTGTCGCTGATGAAGCTTTAAATGGTTTGGACATGGCAATGCGCTCGCAAATCATCAATTTGTTCTTAGAGTTACAAGAAGAGATGGGCGTATCGTTCGTTTATGTATCTCAACACCTCGGTATTGTGAAGCACATTACCGACAAGATCATCGTCATGCACGAAGGCAATGTGGTTGAGAGTGGGGAGACGGATCAAGTGTTGACCAATCCAACTCACCAAATCACCCAAAGATTGGTTGAGAGCCATTTCTCCAAAGCACCCAACCACTAATCTGGAATCACGCTGCATTCAGCAGAGGGGAAAAGTATGTTACAAACAGCTTCAATGCTTCCCCTCTTGTTGGTGCTGTTGTCCTTTAACGCGACAAGCACACCGATCACATGGCTAGATAGAAGCTTCGTCGAAACTGCCTTTTATAACGTCGCGCTTCAACACGAATACTCCCAAGGCAACAAGCCGCTCGCCAAGTGGAAACAACCTATCAAGATTTGGATCGATCATCGAGTGGGCGATGAGGAACTGCATCAAGAGCTCACAGAGCTTCATATCCAACACTTATCTGAAGTCACCCAGCATCCGATAACAATCGTCAGTAAAGAGTCCGAAGCGAACGTTAAATGGATATACACGAGGCAGAATCAGTGGGTATCTGAGGCGAAATCGGTACTCAAGCTCAAATCAACTCAGCATTTAAATAGCGCCATCTGTACGGCGGGTTATCGAACCAATGCTAAAGGTGAGATTGTATACGCTGGGATTGTAATCCCCGTTGATCAGGCCAGATCGCGAGGTAAGCTAGTTGCCTGTATCGTGGAAGAGATCACACAGGTTCTTGGCCTGCCGAATGATTCAGATAAAGCCTACCCTTCTATTTTCAACGACCATACACCAGAAGACTTATTATCGCCCTTAGACGTGGTGCTACTGCAACTACTGTATGAACCAGAATTAAAAGCTGGAATGACAAAATCTGAAGTAAAACCTATCGTTCGAAAGATACTCAAGAGGTACAGTAAAACAGGTGTGCTTCAACAAGCTTCTAAAGCCGCACAGCAAGCGCCTTTGTATCAGTTGATTGGGTATTGACGAATATACGTTGGAAGTAACTTAGATGGGATAATTGAATGATAGCGCTGCCTAAGAAAGGCAACGCTGACTTACGATGTTACTGTATTACGAAAGAACTAGCGCTTAGCAGCCTGCTTTTTCAATTCGAAATCGAACTCATCCGGGAACAAGATAACGCCTTCTTCTTGCTCGTTCGGGAATACTACAACAGCAAGTTCGTCGTCTTCTAGACCGTTCGTCCAGCGACTGTGCCATTTGTTCAACGAAATAGACTCAGCTTTACACTCAGACCAATCACCCGTTGCCCATGATTCTGCGAACTCTTGGTTTGGCCATACTGGAACACAATCTTCATCTTCTGTGTTCAGCATTACACAACCGTGTTCATCGGTTAAGATCCATACTTCACGATTTGCTACGATTTCTTTCACACAGTATTTCAAGCGTTGCTCGCCCGTATACTTGTTGATTTCAGCGATTTTTTTATCGTCTAGCTGTGTAGTCATCTTAATTTCCTACTTTAGTCAGTAACTTTGCTCTTAAAGCTATTTTATGCCGAGTGTTTTTAACTTCAAACATTATCGATGAAGAAGAAAGTCTACTTCAAAGAAAAACGCCTGCTAAATAAGCAGGCGTTTAATATTAAGCGACTTGATTAAACAAGCTCACCTTGTAGCCAAGGCCAGCCTTGCTTCTTACGGCTTAGTGTATTTTCCATCATCAATACGCCGTCTTTCTCGTGCTTAACCAATTTCTCAGCCCACTCACCTTTGTATAGAAGGCGAGTTTGAGCAGTAGTGATATCTGTTAGCATTACCGCAGCAAATGCTAGACCGTCTTTCTCACAACGCTCTTCAAGATCAGCTTCTAGAGCTTCGATCATGCCGTCTACTTGCTCAAGAGTCGCAAGTTCAACTTGACCAACAACAACATCACGACCGTTGAATGGGTAGCCTTTAAGGTCTTTTTCTACTAGCTGTGCAGCAGATAGGCCTTCGATGTTTGTTTTAGCGATTAGAAGCGCTTTGATGAATGCATCAACGTCAGTTACGCCAGCGATTTCAGCAAGCTCAGCAACTGCGTCTTTGTCTTTTTGAGTACATGTTGGAGAAGCGAAACCAACTGTGTCTGAAAGAATTGCAGACATCATTAGTTTAGCGATTTGTTGAGAGATTGCGTGACCTTCAATCTTGAACATGTTGAAAAGTACAGTGTTTGTACAACCAACAGGCCAGATCCAAGCTTCCATTGGGTTTACTGTCATCACGTCGCCTAGACGGTGGTGATCGACAATACCTACGATCTCTGCATCAGCAACATCATCTGGTGCTTGTGCTAGGTCTGAGTAGTCTACTAGCCAGATTTTCTCACCAGCAACAGAAGTACGAAGCTCTGGCTTTTCAGCACCAGCGACTTCTAGAATGTGTTGAGTTTCGCGGTTGATCTCGCCTTGGCGAATTGGTGTCGCTTCCTCGCCACGAGCTTTAAGAAGCTCTGTTGCAACTAACGCACTACAAATACTGTCACTATCAGGGTTTTTGTGACCAACAACTAAAATCATGTTTCTTCCTATTACACTAACAATTATGACTCTACCTTTAGAGCCTCTCTTTATTAGCCATACTTTACCTCATTTTTTTAGATTGGTCATGTTTCGTGGGTTTAGCCAATAGTAACAATAGATAAAAAACAACAAATGCAATTGATAATTATTATCATTCGTATATATTTATCTTAAGCCACTAATTTTGAGTAACACCTATGGATCGACTAATCTCTTTTTTGCCCAGCAGCAGCGCTGCGAAAACAACTCAGTTTTCACTGTCATTTAAGCGCCTGCTTTTGCCTATCTCACTTTCAGCTTTAGTAGCGGCTCCTGCCACGCGAGAATTAACGGTCACCACCTTGTCAGACGCCTTCTGGGCAGTGTCTTGTTATGTCGCTTTAACCTTGGCTATTTACCACTGGTTAAGCCTGTACATCAACAAAGATAACGTCTTCAATAAGCTCGTCCATCAATCTCGTTCAAACCAAGTGGTATTCGCGGCTCTCATGGGGGCGCTACCCGGCTGTGGCGGTGCGATAGTGGTGACCACACAATTTATCTCGGGAAAACTCGGATTTGGTGCAGTAGTTGCGGTGCTCGTCTCAACCATGGGTGACGCGGCGTTCCTACTCATAGCGAGCGAGCCGAAGACAGGTTTAGCCATGATGGCGATGGGCGTGATTGTGGGTACTGCGTCAGGCCGAATTATTAACTTATTTCACGCAGACGACTTCTTACGCCCGAAACAAGCAGAAAAAAATGAAACCACCAACAGCTGCGCTTCTCAGTCTCAAGACAAAGAATCGGTCTCTAAAAAAGCGATAAACCTGCAAGGTTACCTTTGGTCTGTACTGATTGTTCCTGGTGCTGCCGTTGCCCTACTTGGCTCTTTTCAAGTCGATGTGAACGAGCTGCTCGCTTTGCCTGAAATGTCGATGGAATGGGCGGGGACAATTTTGCTAATCAGCTCGATGTTTCTATGGGGGCTGACCCGTGAAATTGAGGATTACAAATCAGCCGTGAGTGAGGACGAAAAATGTATAGGCTCTCACCCATTGCAAAAGACCGCTCAAGATACAAACTTTGTCACCGCTTGGGTGGTGGTTGCCTTTCTTTTCTTTGAATTTGGCTCTGTGATAGCAAATGTCGATTTTGCGACGCTATTCTCAAGCTGGGGCATCATGCTCCCCCTGGCTGGCGTGTTGATGGGTTTGCTACCGGGCTGTGGGCCACAATTATTGGTGACTAGCTTATACCTTTCAGGCGCACTGCCACTTTCGGCTCAGGTAGGTAACGCAATTTCAAATGATGGTGATGCACTATTTCCTGCGATTGCGATGGCTCCTAAAGCTGCACTGGTCGCGACCTTATACTCTAGTGTACCCGCACTAATCTGTGCTTATGGATACTGGTTTATGTTTGAGATCTAACTTGAGTACAGTTAACTCCATAGGCTTCTGTAAGGTCGGTACTTTGTATCGGCCTTTTTGTTTCCGTCTGCTTAAGTCTTTCCACAGGTTCTTTTTACATTCCCTTCCTGCCCCACTGTTTCTACTACTGCTCTCAAACATCACGTTACAGCCTGTCTCAAAAACGCCCTCTATTAGCCCTGTACAATGCTTATTTAGAAACACCAACTCTGATATCAAAAATACAAAAAGCCCCTGTAAGAGCACTTACAGGGGCTTTAATTCAAGCTTTAATCTTAGCTTTTAAGCGAGATGCTTAAGAAACTTCGATTGGACCGCCGAATGAAGTTACTGGAGGCAGTTTGCCTTGGAACTTCTCGAAGTCTACCAAACATGTGTTTGCTGACGTCGCTTGAGCAAGTTCAGACGTACCGATGTCTTGAGTCAGTGTGTTTGGATCGCCGTATGTATCTAGCGCGCCCACTTTCTCGTTAATCGGACCGTACCAAGCACCTTCTTCGATACGAACAACACCAGGAGCGTAGCTATCCATTAGAACAGCACCTGCTAGTAGTTGACCACGGTCGTTGAACACACGTACTACGTCACCATCTTTGATGCCTTTCTTCTTAGCATCTACTGGGTTGATGTAGATTGGCTCACGGCCTTGTACCGCGTAAGTCGCACGCCACTCTTCAGATTCACACATCTGAGAGTGAAGACGCTTGTCTGGGTGACAAGATTGTAGCCAGTACGGGTGTTTGTCAGAGCCTGGACCACCGTGTGAACGTTCAGATTTCTCGAACCACATTGGGTGTTCTTGACAGTGCTCGTAACCCATATTGCCAACAGTACGGCTTGTGATTTCGATGAAACCAGAAGGAGTACCTAGTGCGTTGATCTCTGGATCTTCACGGAATGAAGCGTGACGAGTCCATGGCTTACCTTTACCGAAGTCTAGGAAACCTTTCTCCCAGAACTCAGCAAACTCAGGCATTTCGAACTTGCCTTGGTTTTCCGCGCGACATTCGTCGTACAGAGATTTAACCCACTGCATTTCGTCCATACCACGGGTGTAATCGTCGTAACGGCCCCAACGCTTAGTCAAGTTAGACATGATCTCGAAGTCAGTCTTAGACTGGAACAGAGGATCCACTAGCTTGTGCATTGCGATCAAACCACGACCAGAATATGCGCCGTAACCATCGATATCGTTACGTTCCCACTGAGTACAAGCTGGAAGAACAATATCAGAGTGACGACAAGTTGCAGTCCAAGCGAAATCAACAGCCACTACAGTTTGTAGGCTCTTGAATGCTTTACGCATCTTGTTGCGATCTTGGTGGTGGTGCCACGGGTTGTTACCACTGAATACCATCATCTTGATGTCAGGCAGTGTCACTGTCGCGCCGTTTGCTTTGATCTTCTTACCTGGCTCTAGCAAGCTATCTACCCAACGAGCAACAGGGATTACGCGGCTGTAACCGTTGTAATCTGTGTTGGTGTACTTAGGCGTTTGACCTTGGTCGATGTTCAGCGGGAAAGAACCCGGAGCACCGAAGCCAGTTGAAGATACACCGATACCAGAGTAGTGGTGACCGTAAGAGATACCACCGCCCGGAAGACCGATTTGGCCAACCATTGCTGCGATAACTGCACACATCCAGTAAGGCTGTTCACCGTGCTCTTGACGTTGGATACTCCAACCAACAAGAATCTGTGTACGACCGTTAACCAGCATCTTAGCGAAGTCACGGATAGAGTCCGCGCTTGCGCCACAGATAGCAGAAGCCCACTCAGGAGTCTTCTCAACTTTATCTTTCGTTTCACCTTGAACGTACTTGATGAAATCTTCAAAACCTAGACAGTAAGTTTCGATGAACTTCTTGTCGTATAGGCCTTCGTTGTAAAGAACGTGAGCAACACCAAGCATGAACGCCACATCAGTTTGTGGGTTGATGTACATTTGCTCGTTTTCTAGGTAACGGCCTGTTTTGTTTTTAACAGGGTCAACAGAAACAACGTTGATCTCTTTCTTAGCAACTTTTTCTTTCAGCTGTTCTAGGTATGCGAACGACTCGTGCGTCTCACATGTCCAACCTACTTGCAGGTTTTTAACTGGATCGTTACCCCAAAGAACAATGTTGTCACTGTTTTCTAGGATAAGTTCCCAAGATGTACCTTGCGCGTAAACTTCAGTCGAACCTAGCACGTAAGGCATGATCGTTTGACCAGCACCTGTTGAGTAGTCACCGATTTTCTTCACAGAGTAACCGTGAAGTGCCATTGCACGTTGCATGTGGTTAGTACAGCTGTGGAACTGACCTGTTTGTCTCCAACCAGTTTGACCTGTGTGAAGCGCCCATGGACCGTAATCTTTCTGTACGCGCTCTAGCTCGCGGTAAACAAGGTCTAGTGCCTCGTCCCAAGTCACACGAATAAAGCGGTTGTTACCACGCGTGTCTGCGCTGTACTTATGCTTCTTCAACCAATCTAGGCGAACCATTGGGTAACGCACACGTGATGGGCTGTAGATAATACCTTTAATACCTTTCAGCATCTCTGTTGGGTGCTGATCGATTTCTAGAGGTTTAATTTCTTGTACTTTACCCGCGTAAACGCGAGCTCGGAATGTACCCCAGTGAGAACCAGAGACTTTCCACGCGCCGTCTGTTTCTGCAGCAGATGCTGAAGCCGACGCCAATAAGCTTGGACCGATAACCGATGCCGCACTTGTCGTCGCGACACCTTTCAGAAAACTTCTTCTTGTAATTGCCATTGTGTTACTCCAATTGACGTCTTATTAGTGATGGCCTTCAGAAAAATCTGATGAGTGCTTCTGTAGATACTTAAGAACAAGTGCTTCTGTATCTGTATCGAAGTTAACGAATGCAATCATACCATCTAGCATGCCTACCCAACCGTTAGCGCTGAAGTGAGCTTCATCTGGCTGTGAGTGACACGTTGAACAGTTAGATTGGTACGCTTGACCAGCTGCGTTCCAGATTGGATCGAAGTTATCAACCATAGACTCTTTCTTCATCCAAAGTGCTAGGTTAACTTCTTCCCAAGGAAGGCCAGTTAGCTCATCTTCTTTCTTCTCACCAACAGTGATTACGTCACTTTGAGATACTTCTTTCGTCAAGATTGCAGTCGAGATGTTCATACCGAAGTCTTCTTGGATTACACGTCCGAAGCCTTTCGCTTTGCGCCAACCGTCGATTTGAATCTTGATCATGTCACCTTTTTCGTCGATCACAGCAACTTTACTTGCAGGGCTTAATAGACCCGCTTCAACTTCAGCTGTTTCATCAGTGTACATTGGTAGGTGACGAATAGAGATCACGTCTGAACCATTTGCGTAAGATGTGCTGCTTGCTACGTTTTCTAGCTCGCCAACAATACCGCTCGCTGATGCCATATCTAATGGAAGGTTGTGAGCAATACCTTTGTGGCAGTCAACACAGCTTTGATCACGCTCTGCCGCGTTCTTCATCTGGATACGCGCTGTTGGGCGCATGTTTTCGAAATCCATTGAATCGTAGTTGTGACAGTTTTTACACTCTAGAGATTTGTTCGAAGAGAAACGATCCCATTCGTGTTTAGCCAGTTCGATACGACGAGCTTCGAATTTCTCAGGCGTATCTAGGTCACCAAATACTTGAGCGAATACTTCTTTAGATGCTTGCATCTTACGAGCAATTTTTGCTGTCCATTCATGTGGAACGTGACAGTCAGGACAAGTAGCACGTACACCAGAAGTGTTTTTCCAGTGAACCGTTTCTTGTAGTTCTACGTATACGTTGTCACGCATAGTGTGACAGCTTACACAGAATTCTTCTGTATTTGTGTGCTCTAGAGCTGTGTTAAAACCGCCCCAGAAAATAACACCGGCGATAAAGCCACCCATAGTTAGTACACCAAGACTGATGTGTACCGCTGGGCGAGTCATTGTGCGCCATAATTTAACTAAAAATGATTTCATGTTTAGCTCTCTTAAATATTGATTTTAAAAAATGTTGTTACTAGAGGGCATTACATGCCGCCGTGAGCACCAGGAGGTCCGAATACAAACACTTGCAGTGCCCAAACTAGGAAGCCGTAACCACCTACAAAAGCCACACTTAATATTGGAAAGAGAACCACCGCGATGAAGAGGAAAGACTTCCACTCCAACGAGCGTTTTTCGCCAGTTTCAATTTTATTAACATCACTCATACATTTTGCCTATTTTGTATTTAGTAATTTCGAGTAACCCATTCTATGGGGCTAAAGTTCTTAAGTATCTAACGACAAATTTTAGACCATACTCAAAGTAGGGTTCAATCAAATCTCCCGTTATAACCCTTGCTAATCAATACTTTTTTGAGCTCATCCAAACTTGTTTTTAGTTAAACAAAGTTATTAAAAAGTATTAACAAATGTGAAGAATTAAGTATATTTCACAAATGTTAATTTCTAACACCTATGCAACCGCATTGTAACTAATTTTAACGTTTTACCTACTAAGTAGTAGCCAAAAATGCCTCAAACAACCAATATTTTGTGGTTTGATTGTTAAATTATTGAGTATCTTTTGAAGCAACGGCTGAGAAGCTGAAATGCATCATTTGGCACTTTCAGATATGATGGGGACCTACTTAAAAGGAAACATTATGCAAGACGTTATTGATATATCTTGGTGGCAGTTATTGTTCTTCAGCTCACTTCTCTTGCTACCCATTACCATCAACCACAAGTTAAAACTCGGCCTTGGCAAAGAAGCTTCTATCAGCATAATTCGTATGGTTATTCAGCTATTCCTGGTTGGACTTTACCTAGAATACTTGTTCACTTTGAATAGTTTGTGGGTCAATTTGCTGTGGTTATTTGCGATGATTATCGTCGGTGCAAGCTCGATTGTTGAAAAATCTAGACTGCCAAGAAACCTACTTTTGGCTCCTGTCGCCGTTAGCCTTGCGGTAACTTGTGTACCTATTGTCTTGTTCATCTGCTTTTTCATCATTAAACCAACACCGGTTTTTAACGCGCAGTACCTTATCCCGATCGCAGGGATGTTATTGGGTAATAGCTTAAGCAGTAATATAGTGGCATTGCAGAACCTGTTTGGTGCTTTTGAAACACAGAAATCAGAATATGAAGCCGCAATCGCGTTAGGTGCGTCTCCTACTTATGCTGCTGCGCCTTTTGTACGTAATGCAATACAGAAAGCGATGTCCCCTATCATGGCCTCTATGGCAACCACAGGCCTAGTAACGCTGCCGGGAATGATGACGGGACAAATCTTAGGTGGTGCTTCGCCGATGATCGCGATTAAGTATCAACTGATGATCATGCTGGCAATTTTCGTGATGATGAGCTGCTCTTTAGCACTTGCACTTCACCTCTCATTGAAGACATCTTTAACCAAAGAAGGGCGAGTTCTCGCTCAAATACAGCCTTCGAAATAACCTCCCTACTCCACTTAGATCTGGTTACTCACTGAATTTGAGACAGGTTATCCACAGAAACTGTGGATAACCAAATCAATATAGATCCTTTTTTGTCCATTTCGACCCAAGGAAAGATCATCGCCTTTGATCTTTGGGTGATTTCAAAGACATATACACACATGGTGATCAGCGCTGTTGAATGTTCAGATGATCATTAGAGAGATGAAGAAGTAGGTTTTCCACAAATAAAAAACGGCCTGCAATGCAGACCGTCTTGTAAATGTCATAAGTCAGTTCAGTGTTTCCACAGAGCGTTAACTCATTTCGTCAACTGAGTTAGTCACGCCATCTTTGTCGATAGCGCCACCTTTATTAGTCACGTAGGTAGATCAACCAGTACCACATACCAACAAAGATACCGCCGCCAATGATGTTACCGATGGTAACGGGCAGCAAGTTGTTCATCAGAAAGTCCATCATGTTCAGATCAACATAGTCCGCTGGGTTAGCGCCTGTCATTGTCCAAAATTCAGCTGGAGCAAATGTTTTGATGCCGATAGCTAAAGGCACTTGGAACATGTTCGCAATACAGTGCTCAAAACCAGCCGATACGAACATCGCAACAGGCAAAATCATTACCGCAATTTTGTCAGTCAGTGTGCGTCCACTAAACGTCATCCATACCGCGATACAAACCAATACATTACACATGATGCCGAGCGCGATAGCTTGGATAAAATCGTGGTGCATCTTATGTTGGGAGATCGCCATTGCATTCAAACCCACTTGGCCGTGGTCGAACATGTACTGTTTGGTCAGTAACATACAAGCCACCAGCAGCAATGCGCCAATCAAGTTACCTACATAAACCGTAGCCCAGTTCTTAACGAGCGTGCGCCAAGTAATCTTGCCACTTGCACGAGCAACCAGAGTCAGCACCGAACTGGTAAATAGCTCACCACCGGTAACAACAACGAGAATTAAGCCCAAGCTAAATGCAAGGCCACCTAATAGGCGAGTAATACCCCACGGCAAATCACCAGCACCAGTCGTTACGATGGTGTAAAACACAAACGCAATACCGATATGGATGCCAGCGGAAATCGCTAGGAGAAAAGATTTGATTGGATCTTTGGTTGCTTTACCTACGCCAATATCTGCAGCGCGCTCAGCCATTTGTGGCGGTAATAATGAGTCAAATTGGTTTAGATTCATGATGATTTACATTTTGAAACATGTCGTCGGGAGCGCGATAATCCTCTCTTTCATTTCTGAATTCAAGAGCTATTTTAGACTCAAAATGCCTCTCACAGCCTTGTTGAAAGCAAATAGTCCGAGTTATTCCAAATTCATACGACTTTAGTAGTAAAAAGAAAACTCTGCTGAATGATTAGTTATCGGCATAGAAAATAGCAGACCTATAAATATCAACAAGTTACGTTAAAAACCAAAGAATAACGTACACTAAAACGGCTCACTGAGCGCTTTTATTTCTAGATTTTGACATAGATCAACAGAACGTAAAAAAGCGCCCTAAGGCGCTTTTAACTCAATCACAAATAAAGAAATTAGTGATGCTAAACCGAAGGTTCAATCACTTCTTCTGATGATTGTTCTAGGGTTGAATCCTCTAGAGTAGATTCAACAGCTGGGGACATCACATCAGAGTCACGTTCGTTGGCCACTTTGCCACCTAAGCTTTTCAAACTATCCACTAACTCTTCTAAGCTTTTAATGTGAGCATCACTCTTGGTAATCTGCTCACCGAGCAACTCACTGTGTTTGGTTGCTTCCGACAATTGCTGCGCTTGTTTCTGATTTTCAGACTCCAGCTTAGCCAATTGCTCCGTCAAAGTTTCAATCTCTGACTTCAAAAGCCCTGTCATATCAGAGCTTTTTAACGCTTTAACACTCGCGACAATCTTCTGTGATTGCTGACGTAGTCCAACATCACGGTAATCTTCATCATTAACGATTTGTGAAATGCTCAGTAACTGGTTCTCTGCATTCAAAACCGACTGTTCGAACTGGTCGCCTTTTACGCTCGCCAGCACTTTGACTTCATGAGCGACACTGCGCACGTGGTTCAATTCAAACTCTGCAGCGTGAACCGCGTCTTCAATGATCGACTTTTCACGAGGGCTAGCTTTCACTTGGCTTTCAGCCAACGCAATTTGAGATGCCGCCTTAGCAAAGGTTAGAGGAGCAACGTCATCAAAGTCTTCATCTTCCAAGAACTCTAATTCGTTCTTCAAAGGTTCGATGTATTTCTTATGCGCCACTTTAACTTCTAGTAAACGGGCATTGTTAAGAAATTCCACCTGCGCTTCTTGAGCGTCTTCAAGCTCATCGACCAACACATACTCGAACAACTCGCTGTATTCTGAATACAAACGTTTGTAGCTCGAGGTAAACATGGTATCTGCGCCCAAGAACTTCAGGTAATCCATTTGGACAATCGAATCAGCGAGTACTCGGTCTGCCTTCTTCTTTAACACTAAGATCGAGTCATAGTTTGATTTGATCAACGCGATTTTTTCATCGAAGGCTTCAGCGTAAGTTAGGCTCGAAAAAATGGAGTAACTCTTGGTTATCCGAGTTTCGTCTTTCAGTAAGTCCGCATAAATGCTTTCAGCATCATCCCATGCGTCTAATAGTTCATTGTAATTCTCTGGAGCATAGAGAGACAATTGAGCATGGTCTTCAAGCTTAACTTCCCATTCGGAGTAAACGCTTTGGACAGACTGAAATGAACGGACCTCTATTGTCGATTCATTATTGTTGTTTGTGGTTTGGTTCGCGTCTGTCTGCTCTGAGGGTGTGCTTTGACAACCTGAGATAGCAAATAGCATACTGATCGTTAATGCTACTTTGTTCGCTCTCACTTATGCATATCCTTTTTATACAATATTCGCTCAATGCAAATTATTTCTAGTCACAATATATTACAACCACTTAGCAATAAACATCATTGATGATTTAAGTGGGTGCAAATCACCCAATATAACCAAAATAAACTCATCACTCGATGATTAATCAATCAATTTGGTATCACTTATCAATTCTCTTTATTTGCTATTGCCTGAGCCGAGAATGCGCACTAAGGTGAAGGTAGAGAACGTTATGAATATATAGGTTAATTATGAAGTACAACGCTGAACATATTGCTGATTTAAACCTCCTTCTTCAATTTGATGTAAGTAGTGCTGCTACTGGAATTAAAGTTCATCAAGAGGCTGCTCAAGAAACTCAAGACGCTGTTAAGCGCCTATTCGAAAAAAACCTTTGTACTCAGCCAGACGGCGGTTACCTAACAGATGAAGGTATCGAGATGGCAGAGCGCGCAGACAAGCTTCTTCGCGTACTAAACTAAAGCTCCATTGTTCTAGTAAAAACTCCACTTGCTTCGGCCGTGGAGTTTTTTCATTTTTGGGCAAAGCTTTGTTAGGCTTATTGTAAATTCGTCATTTGCAGTTGTGAGGAACACATGGCTTCTATATTTATTGTCGGTGCAGGATGGGTAGGTGCACCTTTATCTGAACATTTAGAAAAACATGGTAACCGAGTGGTGGTCACGAAAACGACCCAAGCGGGAGCAGACGCCATTGGTAGCGAACGAATTCCATGTGAAGTGTTTAGCTTTGATTCATCCGATCCACAGCAGACTATCGGGCGACTCTATTCATTGTTACTCGAAAACAACACTGAAATTGTGATTGGCAGCTTCCCTCCTGGCTTTAGAAAAGGAGCAGGACAAGAGTATGCCGACTACTGGCAGCAACTCACCAATGCATGTCAAAAGGCCAACATTAAAAAGCTCATTATGGTCAGTTCAACCACGGTATACCCAACCAAGCCGGGTGTGCTGAACGAGCTGGATGCATCACTCCCTCTTTCGACATCAGATAACGAGCACGCGTCTTTATTTTCCGATAACGCACGAATCATGCTGCAAGCTGAACAGTCAGTGATTGATTCCGGTATCGACTACACCATTCTTCGCTTTAGTGGCCTAATAGGCCCAAGCCGTCACCCATCACGCTTCGCAAGCAAGTTAAAACAAGTCAGCACTCAAGCTCCAGCCAACATGCTGCACCTTGATGACGCAATTGGTGCTGTCGATTTCGCTATCAGTCAACTGCACAACGAAGTAGTTAACGTGACCACACCAAATACAGTCAGTAAGGCGGAGTTTTATGCCGCGGCACTGAAAAGCGCCAACAGTAGTGAGCCTCTGCCCGCTGTTGTTGATACCCCAGACAAGTTAATCTCTTCGAAGAAGATTCTCGACTTAGGTTATTCATTTAAATTCGAATCCACACTGGACGCACTTCATGACTGAACAATCTATAGCTAACAAAGATCCCAACATAAAACTGCATCGCTCAGTCGACACCCTTTGGAACTTTATGTCTATGGGTCACAAGGTTACGCCTTCAGACTGTATCTTTGTATTGTGTAGCAACGATACTCGCGTCGCGGAATATGCAGCCGAGCTTTATCACCAACAGATCGCGCCTTACATCGTTTTTTCTGGTGGTGTGGGACGCTTTACCGAAGGCAGCTTTGAGCGCTCAGAAGCAGAAACATTCGCTTCTATCGCACGAGATTGTGGCGTGCCTGACTCTGACATTATCATAGAGAAACACGCGACAAATACTGGGGAAAATGTACGATTCACTCATGAGTTGCTGACAGAAAAAGGGTTATCGCCGAAGAGGCTAACCTTAGTTCAGAAGCCCTTTATGGAGAAACGTACCTACGCCACCTTCAGTAAGCAGTGGCCTGACGAAACTACCGAGATTACCGTGACGTCACGTTGGCAAACTTGGGATGATTACTTTAACGAAGAGTTGCCGTTAGATATGGTGTTAGGCGCATTAATTGCTGATTACGAGCGAATCAAATCCTACCCAGAGAAAGGCTTTCAGATTGAGATGCCGATCCCCGACGACGTTGACCACGCCTATCAAGCATTGAAGAAGCTCGGCTTCGAATAAGTCAAAAGATCGACTTCGAATAAAATAAAAGCTCGGTTGGAAAAAAGCAAAACACAGGCTCAATAAACAAAAACGGTGACACTTGGTCACCGTTTTTCGTTCTTTCGCGTTAGCCAATAGATCTGCTTATTTACCTAACGCTTCTTTGTAGTGCAGACGGCAAACAGAAACGTATTTGTCGTTACCGCCAATAGCCACTTGGTCGCCCTCAGCAATCGCCACACCGTGCTCGTCGGTACGAATTACCATGTTCGCTTTACGGCCACAGTGACAAATTGTTTTAAGCTCAACAAGTTTATCCGCCCAAGACAGTAAGTAACGGCTACCTTCAAACAGTTCACCCAAGAAATCGGTACGTAGGCCGTAACAAAGTACTGGGATGTGCAGCTTATCAACCACTTCTGTTAGTTGGTACACCTGCTCCTTCGATAAAAACTGACACTCATCGATCAAAACACAATGACGCTTTTCTTCCTCATTGAGCTTTTTGATCGCATCAAACATGTTGGTGTCATTTTTAAACAGCTGAGCTTCAGATTGCAGACCAATTCGTGAGCTCACTTTACCGATACCATAGCGATCGTCCAACGCTGCCGTAAAGATCACTGGCGTCATGCCACGTTCTTGGTAGTTGAATGAAGATTGAAGAAGCGTTGTTGATTTACCCGCATTCATTGCCGAGTAATAAAAATACATCTGAGCCACAGAAATATTCCTGTTATTTAAAAGTTGAAGATAGAAAAGGTGAAAATAGAGAATTCGTGCTAGAAAAAAGGGCTGAAAATCAGCCCTTTTTATAAGATTTACTTACGACGCCAAGTCGTACCTTCTGGGCCATCTTCCAGAACAATACCCAACTCGTTTAGCTTATCACGTGCAAGATCGGCGTTTGCCCAATCCTTTGAAGCACGAGAGTCGTTACGCAGTTTGATCAACGCTTCGATTTCAGCCACTTCGTCGTCGTTACCTGCCGCATCACCTTGAAGGAAGGCTTCTGGCTCTTGATGAAGAATACCGATGATGTCTGCTAGTTCACGCATCAATGCACCAAGTCCGCTTGCTTTTTCGATGCTTTCAGGCTTGATACGGTTGATTTCACGCGCCATTTCAAACAGTACTGAATAAGCTTCAGGTGTGTTGAAGTCATCGTTCATCGCAGTAGAGAATCGAGTCACGTACTCTTCGCCACCAGCAGGAGCAGCTGTAAGGTCTAGGCCACGAAGTGACGTGTATAGACGCTCTAGTGATGCGCGAGCTTGGTTTAGGTTATCTTCGCTGTAGTTTAGCTGGCTACGGTAGTGACCAGACATTAGGAAGTAACGTACCGTTTCAGCATCGTAATGTGCTAGCACGTCACGAATAGTGAAGAAGTTACCTAGTGACTTAGACATCTTTTCTTTGTCTACCATCACCATACCACTGTGCATCCAAGTATTTACATACTGAGTGCCGTGCGCGCAGCAAGACTGTGCGATTTCGTTCTCGTGGTGAGGGAACTGCAGATCTGAACCACCGCCGTGGATATCGAAGTGGTTACCAAGAATAGACGAGTTCATTGCTGAACATTCGATGTGCCAACCTGGACGACCCGGGCCCCATGGCGATTCCCATGTAGGTTCACCTGGCTTAGACATCTTCCAAAGAACGAAGTCTAATGGGCTACGTTTTGCAGATTCAACATCAACGCGAGCACCCGCTTGAAGCTGATCAAGGTCTTGCTTAGAAAGCTTGCCGTATTCATCGAATTTCTTTACTTCAAACATCACGTCGCCGTTGCTTGCAACGTATGCGAAACCACGTTCAATCAGCTTTTCAACAAGCTCGATGATTTCAGTGATGTATTCTGTCGCACGAGGCTCAACGTCTGGACGCTTCATGTTCAATGCATCAAAGTCAGCGTGCATCTCACCGATTAAACGCTCAGTCAGAGAGTCACAAGACTCACCGTTTTCGTTAGCACGCTTGATGATTTTGTCATCGATATCAGTGATGTTACGAACGAAGTTCAAATCATAACCAAGGTAACGAAGGTAACGAGTTACTACGTCGAAAGAAACGAACGTACGACCATGACCAATGTGACAGAGATCGTATATGGTTACCCCACAGACATACATGCCGACTTTGCCAGCTGTAATTGGTTTGAATTCCTCTTTCTGTCTTGTGAGCGTGTTATATATCTTCAGCATGATCTCTATCTATTTTATGGATTAATCAAAAATAAGCTCGCAGTATAACAAGTCATACCTTAATAGGTAATCCCCCAAAGCAGGAATTACCTCAAACATCCGAGTTAAGTTAATGATTTGGTGATTTGAAAGTCTGCCAACATGCGCTAGAATTCGAACTTCATATTAAAAAGACAGTAAGGTAACAATCATGATCATCCTTCACACAAATTTTGGTGACATCAAAGTTCAACTTAACGAAGAAAAAGCACCAGAAACAAGCGCAAACTTTCTACAGTATTGCCGTGACGGTTTCTACGACAACACACTATTCCACCGTGTTATCGATGGTTTCATGATTCAAGGCGGCGGCATGACTTCTGGCCTTAAAGAAAAGGCAACTCGTGCAACGATCAAGAACGAAGCAAACAACGGCCTAGCGAACAAAGTTGGTACGCTAGCAATGGCTCGTACTATGGAACCGCATTCAGCGAGCTCTCAGTTCTTCATCAACGTTAACGACAACTCTTTCCTAAACTTCCGTAGCGAAAGCCTAGACGGTTGGGGCTACTGTGTATTCGCAGAAGTTGTTGAAGGCATGGACATCGTGAACAAGATTAAAGGTGTGAGCACTGGTTCTATGGGTATGCACCAAGATGTACCTCTAGAAGAAGTGATCATCACTGGTACTACAATCGAAGCTTAATTACTTGCTTTCGGTTAGGGCGTATTGACCTTTTGAGCTGATTTTTGCAGCGAGTTGCTGGGGATTTATACAAGGCAGAGGCTTTGATGTGTAGCTAGCCTACATGAGAAGCCGATAACGCAGTAGAAATGACCAGCAAACGCTGCCCAAAGGGTTCAGCTAAAAGCGTTCTACTCTTTGTTGAGGGAAATTTGCTTAGAATGACTAGGCTTCCTATCCCTCGCCTCGATTAAAACGCTTTTATCTCGAACAAAATTTAACCGCCAAAGGTCAACACGCCCTAGTATTAATAATTGATGAGCCGATAAAATCAGGATACAGGGAGCGAATCGCTCCCTTTTTTTAGACCTATGAAAACATATTTTATATCAGACCTGCACCTTTCTCCGTCACGACAAGACATCACGGACTGCTTCCTAACCTTTATAAAGAAGGAAGCCATAGAAGCAGATGCACTTTACGTGTTAGGCGACCTTTTCGAATTCTGGATTGGTGACGATGATAAGAGTGAATTCGCGACTTCTATCCGCCAAGCGTTTATCGACTTAGTAAAAACAGGCGTGCCTTGTTACTTTACTCAAGGGAACCGCGACTTCTTAGTCGGCAAAAAATTTGCTAAGCAAACGGGCGTGAAACTTCTCGACGAAGTTTCTACGATCGATATCTACGGGCAAAAAGCGGTGGTGTTGCATGGTGATACCCTATGTACTGAAGATGTAAAGTACCTCGCCTTTCGCGAAAAAGTGCATCAGCCATGGTTACAATGGGTCTTCAACCGCATCCCATTTTTCATCAAGAAGAAAATTGTTTCGAAGGTTCAATCAGATATCAAAGATGACAAGCAGACCAAGTCTCTCGACATCATGGATGTGACACAGCAAGAAGTCGAAGATGTGATGGAACGAAACAATGTCGATCTGATGATCCACGGCCATACTCACCGCCCAGACATCCATACATTTGATGCTAGCAATTGCACTAAAACCCGTATCGTACTTGGCGATTGGTATACACAAGGATCAGTGCTGGTGTTCACGCCGCAAAGTTTTGAACTACAGAATCGAGCGTTTAGCAATAGCTTTTAACATCACGCTTAAACTTTCACTTTGATTATTATTGTCGGTCAGACTTTCTTAGAAAGTGTATGGTAATTTCTAGTGAATTAGCTATTATCTCTCTATCAGAAATAAACCGAACACAGTACCAAGTTGAAATATTCATACGTAGCGCGTCAACCAATACTCGACACAGGCAAGAAAACCATAGGTTACGAGTTGCTATTCAGGGATGGTCCTAAGAACACTTTCCCTGAAGTAGAGCCGGAGCTCGCTACTAGCCGTTTGCTTTCCGATCACTTCTTATCGACCCACTATAATACGTTAGGTGATAAGCTTGGGTTCGTGAACTTCCCATATGCAAGCCTAATCAACTTAGTCCCTACTCTGTTCCCCAAAGAAAGCCTCGTTGTTGAGGTTCTTGAAGACTGCAAACCAACAGACGAATTACTTGAAGCAATCAAAACCATCTTTGACGCGGGTTATACCATTGCGCTAGACGACTTTGTGCCAAGTAAAGCTTGGAAGCGCTTCTTACCTTACGTTTCGATTATCAAGTTCGATATCCGTTTGACGCCAATTGCCAAAGCAGCGATGTTTATGAACTCTCTCAAAGGGCTAGATATCAAGTTCCTTGCTGAGAAAGTGGAAACGTACGAAGAATACCAAGAAGCGAAGAAAGCCGGCTTCACCTACTTTCAAGGTTACTTCTTTAGCAAGCCAGAAATGATCCAAACGCGTGCGCTCAACCCTGCATTCCTGACGACCGTTCAGCTGTTAAAAGAGATTGCACACGACCCTATCGACTTTGGTGAAGTAGAGCGTTTAATTACGCTTGATGTGACCATGTCGTATAAGCTACTTACCTACGTAAACTCTGCAGGTGGTTCAGCAACGACGATTCGCTCATTCCGCCAAGCGCTTATTTACCTTGGCGAACAAAAGCTGCGTAAGTTCGTTTCTCTTGTGGCTATCGCCTCCGCGAAAGAAGATAAGCCGGACTCTCTCTATGGTTTGGCTGTAATACGCGCACGTCAGTGTGAACTCTTGGTTGAGAAGATGAATGTAAAGGTTGAGCCTGGACAAGCCTTTTTGACCGGTATGTTCTCTCTATTGGACTCACTCTTTGACCAACCATTGAAACAAGTACTCGATTCAGTGCCGATCGACGTAGAGATCAAACAAGCCTTAATTCAACGTAAAGGCGTGTTAGGTGCGGTGTTGGCGATGGTGGTTGCGTATGAACAAGCTCGTTGGGATGAAGCGACTCGTATTCGCCAGCTTCTCAAACTGAGTGAAGCTCAACTTGGTCAGGCTTATGACGAAGCGACAACTTGGGCCCAAGAACTATTGTCTCCAGCCTTAAAATAGTAATCTTCGCGCTAACACTTTGATAATTTCAATAGAAACTAAACTTTGGTGAGCGATCGTTTCTTGGTAAACTCCCACGCATTCATTTATGGCCTCTTAATAGAGGCCATTTTTACAGGATCTGACTATGTCTTTATGCCCATGCGGTAACAATAATACTTACCAACAGTGCTGTGAACCGGCGCACCTTAACCACAGTGTCGTTGAAACACCTGAGCAATTGATGCGCTCTCGTTACTCAGCGCACGTGTTGGGTTTGGTTGACTATGTTGTTGCGACTTACCACCCTAGCTGCAATGCCGAAGCACAAAGAGAAGGCATCGCAGAATCTATCGACAGCGAATGGGCAGGCCTAGAGGTCATCGATACTGCGGCAGGTTCACACCAAGACGAAGGCTTTATTGAATTTAAAGCTTACTTCAATGAAGACGGCGCACAATACTGCATGCAAGAGCGCTCGCGTTTCGTTCGTGAAAACGGGCTATGGTTCTATATCGACGGTGAGTTCCCAGAGCCAAACCAACCAGAACCAGAAATCGATCCTCGTTTAAACCAAACGGTTGAAAGCTTCAAGATCGGCCGTAATGACCCATGTATTTGTGGTAGCGGAAAAAAGTATAAGAAGTGCTGCGGGTAACTCGCACGGCTAAGAAGTCAGATTAATAGAAGAGACTCCTGATGTCGCTTAGGCTCCTCGGAATGACGTAAAGTCAGAGTTTAGCAAAGTGACGCAGGGCTTAGAAGTCTTGAAATCTTGAAGCCTTGAAGCCTTGAAGCCTTGAAGCCTTGAAAATTAAAAAGCTAAAAAGCCCCGTAAACATATTTGTTTACGGGGCTTTTATCTATCTGTTACGTGGTTCGATTAACCTAAACAGAGCTTACTTGTGACGTTCTTTTAGCTTGTTAACCACATCGTTCATCGATAAGCCTTGGTCTTGAAGAAGAACCATCAAGTGATAAATCAAATCTGCTGATTCACACACTAATTCCGCCTTATCGCCCGACGTCGCCGCAAGCGCGACTTCAACGCCTTCTTCGCCCACTTTTTGCGAAATACGCTTGGTGCCACGGGCATATAGACTGGCAGTATAAGAAGACTCAGGGTCTGCGTCCTTGCGGGCAGCCAGTAGCTGCTCAAGCTGATGAAGCCACACCATCTGAGACTCTTCTTGCTTGTCTCCATCCCAACACGTTGTTGTACCTGTGTGGCATGTTGGGCCAATGGGATTAACTTTAACCAGTAAGGTGTCGCTGTCACAGTCCAAGGCGATGTTTTGCAGTTGCAATACGTTGCCCGACGTTTCACCTTTCGTCCAAAGACGCTCTTTGGTGCGAGAGAAAAACGTCACATTGCCTGTTTCACCGGTTTTCTCAAGTGCGGCTGGGTTCATGTATCCCATCATTAGCACTTGGCTTGACTGGTAATCTTGAACAATCGCTGGCACTAAGCCATCTACTTTTTCCCAGTTAATACGCTCTGACAATGCGCCTACTTCTGTTTTTGATAAGCTTGCGGTTTCAAAACTCATAGTCGCACCTCTACATCTTGTTGTTTTAAATATTGTTTAAGTTCACCAATATTGATGACTTGCTTGTGGAATACCGAAGCTGCTAATGCACCGTCCACGTTGGTCTTCTTATAGGCTTCAGCAAAGTGCTCCATCGCACCTGCGCCACCTGATGCAATCAGGGGTACATTACACACTGAACGTACCATGTTTAACTGATCGATGTCATAGCCGTTACGAACACCATCTTGGTTCATCATGTTTAACACAATCTCACCTGCGCCACGCTTCTGTACTTCCTGCACCCAATCTTTGGTTTCCCATTTGGTTGCTTTCGTACGCGCTTCATCGCCAGTGAATTGGTAAACCTGATATTTACCGGTTTCTTTATCGAAGTATGAATCGATGCCGACCACGATACACTGCACACCAAACTTATCAGCAAGGTCAGTGATCAGTTCAGGGTTAGCCAGTGCAGGTGAGTTGATCGATACTTTATCTGCACCAAACTCAAGAATGCGCGCTGCATCTTCTGCTGATTTAATACCACCAGCCACACAGAAAGGAATATCGATCACTTCAGCTACGCGTTTTACCCAGCTCTTGTCGACAACACGGCCATCGCTTGATGCGGTGATGTCATAAAATACCAGTTCATCAGCGCCCTCTTCTGCATAGCGTTGTGCTAGCGGAACGATGTCACCAATAATTTCGTGGTTACGGAACTGAACGCCCTTAACCACCTGTCCATCACGGACATCCAAACAAGGGATTATTCGCTTTGCCAACATGCAAATGCCTCCTCTGCGGTAAACTTGCCATCAAGTAGCGCACGACCCACAATCACACCCGCAACACCGCTGCCTTTAAGCGCTTCGATATCAGCTAGGCTGCCAATGCCGCCCGATGATTGGAATTGCACTTGTGGGTACTGCTTACAAAGATCAACATAGAGCTCTACGTTTGATCCTTCTAGCGTGCCGTCACGTGAAATATCGGTACACAGAACGTGTTTAAGGCCAACCGTGAGGTAGTCTTCAATCAGCGCTTCAATGGTCACACCTGAATCTTCTTGCCAACCTGAAATCGCCACTTTGCGTGTGCCGCTTTCGTCAATATTGATGTCCAGAGCCAGCACGATTTTTTCCGCGCCGTACTTATCCATCCAACCTTTCACCAACTCTGGTTGCTTAACCGCTGTAGAACCAACCACAACGCGCTGTGCGCCAGCTTCTAGCAGATCAACAACATCTTGTTCGTTACGCACGCCACCACCAATCTGGATGTTGGCAGGCGTGCTAGCAAGGAGCTTAGCAATCAAGTCTAACTGACGAGCCGTTGTGTCTTTTGCGCCCGTTAAGTCAACAAGGTGCAACCAGCCAGCGCCAGCTTGGTGATACAGATTAAACTGCTCTGCTGGGTCTACTTTGTATTCTGTTACTTGCCCGTAGTCTCCTTGGAATAAGCGAACTACTTGGCCTTCAATTAAATCTAACGCGGGAATAATCATTTACATTCCTTATATGGCAACGTCAGCCGCTGCCTAATCCTTATTACAATTCCAAGAAGTTCTGAATCAGCTTAGAGCCAGCTTTCGAAGATCGCTCTGGGTGGAACTGAACACCATAATAATTACCACTTTGCACCGCCGCAGTGAACGGATTACCGTAATCACATTGTGCGATTGTGTAGTCGCCCACTGGCATTGCGAAGCTATGAACAAAGTAGAAGTATTCGCCTTCTTCAATGTCTTTAAATAGCGGGTGATTAGGCGTTGCTGTTACTGTGTTCCAACCCATGTGTGGTAATGGTAAGTCGCCCGTTTCAAGTAAACGAACTTCGCCATCACACAAACCTAGGCATTCAACTAACTCATCAGCCTTTTGACCTTTCTCTTGAGACAGTTTGCCTAACAGCTGCATACCTAAACAGATACCTAGCAGAGGCTTCTCTACTTGCTTCACAAGGGTAACAAGGTCACGCTCTTGCAGGTTCTTCATAGCCTCACTTGCTGTACCTACACCGGGTAGGAATAGCTTGTCGGCAGCAAGAACTACTTCTGGTTCTTTTGAAATTTCAACTGCGTAACCCAGACGTTCAATCGCAAACTTCACCGATGAAACGTTGGCACAACCAGTATCAATAATAACGACTTTTTGTTCTTTCATACCGATCCCTTACAGAACGCCCTTGCTGCTTGGTAACTCATTACCTTCAACTTTGATTGCTTGGCGAAGAGTACGGCCAAACGCTTTGAACAGGCTCTCAATGATGTGGTGATCATTATTGCCATCAGAAGAAAGGTGTAGCGTACAAGCCAATGTATCGGTTAGAGAGCGGAAGAAGTGAACCACCATCTCTGTTGAAAGATCACCCACTTGCTCACGGCTGAACTTAGCATCGAACTTCAGGTATGGACGACCAGAAAGGTCTAGCGCACACTGAGCCAAACACTCATCCATTGGTAGGCTGAAACCAAAACGGCCAATACCACGTTTGTCGCCTAGTGCATCTTTCAATGCTTGGCCTAAAGCCAGAGCGGTATCTTCTACTGTGTGGTGATCATCGATGTGCAGGTCGCCCTTCACAGTCAGGTTCATTTGGAAACCACCGTGTGTCGCGATTTGATCAAGCATGTGGTCGAAGAAACCCATGCCTGTATCGATCTTGTTGCCACCGGTTTCATCAAGGTTTACTGCCACCTTGATATCGGTTTCTTTAGTGGTACGAACTACTTCAGCAATACGCGCATTAACCGTCAGATCTTTAACGATTTGTGGCCAGTTAAGCGTGCCTTCAGTTTCCGAATCCGGGCCATATTGAATACCGCGGATAGCCATGTTCTCTGCCAGTTGAAGATCCGTCATTCGGTCGCCAATCACAACAGAGTGTTGGAAGTCGACTTTACCGCCTTGTAGGTACTCTTTAACCATACCCAGTTTAGGCTTACGGCAAGAACAGTTGTCTTCGTCAAAGTGAGGGCAAATAAGCACATCGTCAAACTTAACGCCTTGAGATTCGAAGAACTCCATCATCATATTGTGTGGCGCATCGAAATCTTCTTGTGGGTAGCTATCGGTACCTAGGCCATCTTGGTTAGTGACCATCACTAAGCGGTAGCCAGCGTCTTGCAAAGCAAGCAGGCTAGGAATCACTAGCGGTTCGAATTTTAGCTTGTCTAAACGGTCTACTTGAAAGTCAACTGGCGGCTCAACAATTAAGGTGCCGTCACGGTCTATAAAAAGTATTTTCTGTTGTTTACTCACTTGAACTTCCTTTTAATTTTAAATCTGGTGGCCTAGCTAAAATCAAACGCTAACCCAAAATATTGGTTTCACTTGCCAGCCCAATTAATCAACTCAAACTGGCAAATGTTATTATTGGTAAGCCTTTCGTTACTGATAAAAGTTACGAATGAATCCAAGTGTCTTTTCGCACTCTTCGCGGTTACCAATACTAATACGAACACAGTCTTCAATCGGTGAATTACGCAAAATAATGCCCGTATCCCAAGCCGCTTTAAATAACTCATCGCCTTTCGGGAATTTAACCAGTAGGTAGTTACCCCAACCATCAAATACCGTCACTTGAGGCATGCCTAATAGACCCGCTTGCAAATACGCTCGGTTAGCACTTAAATCTAGAACTTGGAACTTAGCTCGCGCTAGTCCTTGCTCTGAGAGAGCTTGAACGGCAATGTCAGCAACAGGGATTGGCACAGGATAAGGAGCGATCACTTTCAACAGTACATCGATAAGCTCTTTATTCGCTAGCGTAAAGCCACAACGTAAGCCCGCCAAAGCAAAGGCCTTCGACAAGGTACGCAGAATCGCTAGGTTTGGATATTGTTCAAGCAAATCAACGGTTGACGCTTCTGGACAAAAATCGATATACGCTTCATCCATCACCACAATCGCTTTGTCTTGTGTCATTTCAAGCAGCTTGATGATGTCTTTACGATCAACCAAATTACCCGTTGGGTTATTTGGGCTACAAACAAACACCACTTTTACGTTGTCGAGTTGAGCTTCGATAGCTGGAAGATCCAATTGCCATTCAGAAGTCAGAGGCACAACCTTACGCTCAACACCAATCGTCTCCGCACTGATTGCGTACATACCGTAAGTGGGTGGGCAGTAAAGAATAGCGTCTTCGTTCGGCTCACAGAAAGCACGAATCAATAACTCAATGCCTTCATCAGCACCACGCGTTGTCAGTGTTTGCTCTGGTTTCACACCTGCGTATTGTGCGTAAGCGTCAATCAGCTCTTTTGGCTGACATTCGCTGTAGCGATTAAGACGAGACAAGTTCAGATTGTACTCGTTATCAAACGGAGATTCGTTGGCGTTCAACCATACATCTCCGCTGCCACCAATGCGTCTTGCAGACAAGTAAGGTGTCAGAGCCTGAACTTGTTTTCTTGCTAACTTTTCCATGCCCTACCCTTATTTCGCTTTATTTAACTTTTCAACTCGGATGGTCACAGCGCGTTTGTGTGCATCCAAACCTTCGGCTTCCGCCATTGTTACTACTGTTGGCGCTAGGCCTTTCAAGCCGTCAGCTGTTAGCTCTTGCACCGTCATTCGCTTAGAGAAATCAGCCAAACCTAGGCTTGAATACGTCTTGGTATAACCGTAAGTCGGAAGAACGTGATTTGTGCCTGATGCGTAGTCACCTGCAGATTCTGGAGACCAGTCACCCAGGAAAATTGAACCTGCATTGTCTAACAATGGCAGCAATTCACGTGGGTTCTTGGTTTGAACAATTAAGTGCTCAGGACCGTAGAAGTTCGAAATCGCAATCGCTTGAGTGAGCGATTCAGCAATGATGATTAAGCTTGAAGCCAATGCTTGCTGAGCGATGTTCGCACGAGACAGCTCTTTCAATTGCTTCTGAACCGCTTCTGTTACTTGGTCTGCAACCACTGGAGATGGTGTTACCAATACAACCTGAGAATCAGGACCGTGCTCCGCTTGGCTCAACAAATCCGCCGCAATGAAATCTGCATCGGCAGTTTCATCGGCAATCACTAACACTTCAGATGGGCCAGCTGGCATATCAATCGCCGCACCGCGGAAGTCATTGCTTACTTGGCGTTTCGCTTCCGTAACGTATGCGTTACCCGGACCGAAGATCTTATCGACTTTAGCCACACTCTCGGTACCGTAAGCCATTGCAGCCACCGCTTGACCACCACCAACGTTGTAAACCTCGTCGATCTTACAAAGCTTAGCGACATACAAGATTTCATCAGCGATTGGCGGAGGTGAACAAAGCACAACCTTACGACAACCTGCGATTTGAGCAGGAACACCTAACATAAGAACCGTTGACGGTAGTGGCGCACTGCCACCTGGAATATAAAGGCCAACAGTATTAATAGCGCGCGTCACTTGCTCACACACAACACCAGGCTGTGTCTCAACCTTAATCGGTTGAGGCTTTTGAGCTTCATGGAACTTAGCAATGTTGCTATAAGCTTGCTCTAACGCTTGCTTCATCTCTGGTGTTAGACGAGCACACGCCTCTTCGATCTCACCCGAACTGACTCGGATAGATTCTGGAGTTACACCATCAAACTTTGCAGTCAGCTCTCTAAGCGCGGCATCGCCTTCATTTCGTACTTTTGCAATAACATCAGAAACAGTTGCTGTGATGTTTGCACCTTCAGTAATAGCTGGACGCTCTAATACCGAGTCTTGCTGTGATTCACTTAAAGATTGCCAAACAACGGTTCTCATCGTCACTACCCCATCATTTTTTCGATTGGTAATACTAGAATCGAGCTTGCACCCAACTCTTTCAGCTGTTCCATTGTTTCCCAGAACAAGTTCTCTGTACTTACTAGGTGAACGGCAACTTTGTCTTTGTCTGTTGATAGTGGAAGAACCGTTGGATCTTCAGCACCAGGCAGTAATGCTTTGATTTGCTCTAGCTGAGATGTTGGCGCGTGAAGCATGATGTACTTCGACTCTTTCGCTTGTTGAACACCCTGCATACGAGTCAGTAGTTTCTCAATCAATGCGGTTTTATCTGCGTCGAACTCACCAACACTTTGAATCAGTGTTGCTTTAGATTGGAAGATAGCTTCTGCTTCTTTTAGGCCATTTGCTTCTAGCGTTGCACCTGTAGAAACTAAATCAGCGATAGCGTCTGCAAGGCCAGCGCGAGGCGCCACTTCAACCGAGCCTGTTAGCATACAAGTGCTGAATTCAACACCCTGCTCGTCCATGTAGGCTTTCAGTAGTTGTGGGTAGGTTGTCGCAATACGTTTGCCCGCAAGATCTTGTGGGCCGTTGTATTCTTCGTCTTTATTGATTGCGATAGAAAGGCGGCAACCACCGAAGTCTAAACGACGTAGTGTGCGAAACTCTGATGGCTCTTTTAGAGCAACACGGTCTAGGCGAACTTCTTCTAGTTCATTTTCACCGATAAAACCAAGGTCAACCACACCATCCATGATAAGACCTGGGATGTCATCATCACGAACTAATAACAAGTCGATTGGCATATTTAGTGAATGAACAACTAGGCGCTCACCCATGATGTTAAATTTAACACCACATTTTTTAAGTAGGTCTTGGCACTCTTTACTTAAGCGACCTTTCTTTTGAATTGCGATTCTTAGGCGTTGTGTCTGCATTGCTGTATCCCTGTGCAAATATTTGAATTTATTGATTATTTAAAAGCGCTAAAACTAAAAAACCCTCGGAAGACTTTGTCATCCCGAGGGTTTAAATCTAAATTCTTTGACTTAACCTCCGGGAGAATTCTTGCTCCCGGGTATACGTAAATCTCCCCGAAAGACTAGATAGGGTGATGATGGTGATGAATGTTCATTACTAATTTACGCATACTTATAAGCTCTTCAGTTGTTTGCTTTCTTATCTCCACACTAACTAAGCTGGGATCCTTTTTCAACCATTTATTCGAACTTTTTTCACGAAACTTAAAATTAAATTAACAAGCACAAAAAAGGGAGGCCAATGCCTCCCTGATAGTTTACTGATTAGCTTTCAGTTTTAGCTTTTGCACGTCGCCATTTTGCAGCGAGAGAAGTAAGCCAATGCAAAACATACAGCAACAAACGTTAGAGACGCGGCGCCAAATGCGATGCCAATTGAAGATGTCATACCTAGGGTAATGAAACCAATGCACGATACGAACGCCACAGACAGCGCGTATGGAAGCTGAGTCGATACGTGGTCAATGTGGTTACAACGAGCACCAGTAGAAGACAGAATCGTTGTGTCTGAGATTGGAGAACAGTGGTCACCAAATACAGCACCTGCTAGAACCGCACTTAGCATCGGCAGAATTAGCGCGATGTCAGATGCCGCAGCCATGTCGCCCGCGATAGGTAGCATGATACCGAACGTACCCCAAGATGTACCTGTCGAGAAAGCCATAATGCCAGCCAGAAGGAACAAGATAACTGGTAGCCAGTGGTAATCAATGCTGCCCGTTACTAGAGACGATAGGTAAGAACCTGTTTTCATGTCGCCGATTACAGAACCGATAGTCCAAGCGAACACAAGAATTAGGATAGCGCCAAACATAGAGCTTGCACCGATCCACATCGTTCTTGCGATGTCTGCCATAGACAGCTTCTGTTTGAATACAGTTGCTAGAGCAACGATTAAGCCGATAACGCCACCGTAAACAAGTGACTTACCTACATCCGTGTTTTCAAACGCACCTAGAAGGTTAAATGCTTGACCATCAGCAGTAAGCGCTTGGCCACCGGTGTAAAGCATCGCGGCAACCGTCGCTACGATTAACGATACGATTGGCATAACCAGATCAGAAACTGAACCGTTTTCGCTCTCTTCGATATCTAGCTCTTCGTTTAGATCGTGCGCTTGCTTTTGATCGTTGTCGCCTTCAAAGCCACGGCCTTGAGATGCTTCGATCTCATGCTCACGCATCTTACCAACGTCTAGACCGAACCATGCCACTGCAAACACCATTAGTAGTGCGAATACAGCGTAGAAGTTCATTGGGATAAGACGAACGTAAGCACCCAGTGCAGAATATTCTGTCACACCGTGTGTCACTAAGATGCCACCAATGATAGTGATGATGTAAGCACCCCAGCTAGAAGCAGGCATGATCACACACATAGGAGCAGCCGTTGAATCTAGGATATAAGCAAGCTTAGCGCGAGATACGTAGAAACGGTCTGTTACAGGGCGAGAGATAGCACCAACCGCTAGGCTGTTAAAGTAGTCATCAACAAAGATGAATACACCTAAGAAAGCAGCAAGTAGTTTTGAACCACGTTTGCTCTTAACTCGAGACTGTGCCCACTCCGCGAATGCGCGAGTACCGCCAGACAGTGTTAATAATGCCGTTGTCATTCCAAGAATAATTAGGAATGCAATGATGCTCATGTTCCAAGTGTTGATGCCACCATCTTCGATGAAAACACCAGATGCTTTAGTAAACACGTAACTAGCTGCGTTACCTACTGAGTAGTCAGCAAGTAGAATCGCACCCATGATGATACCGACACCCAAAGAAACCAATACACGGCGGGTAACAATAGCAAGGCTCAAAGCCACAAGGGGCGGAAGCAAAGATAAAGGTGATGTTGCAAAATCTATTAAATTCATGATCTTCAAAAACCAGTTTTTTATTTGGCTAGAGATCTACTGCAGACAAACTTGATACGGCTGACCAAGCTCATGTTGAACTAAGCGAAAGGGAAGTGAACACTTCACCCAACCCTACAGTAGCGCTCCATAGTTTAAAATTAAGACTATGGCAGTGTTGTACCTATTGAGCACAACCCCAGCAAATTGCTTAGATATACAATTTACTTCGGCAATTACACCTTTCATTCCCGTTCATTGGCATCACCCCAACGGAAGTTACTTTTTATAATTGCACCTCTACGTGCGATAACATTATTAACCGTGTAAACCAGGGTTTAACAACAAATTAACCAATACCTCGCATCAGGTAGCCGCAATTGTACTCATCAAGAGCAACAATGCAACATATCATTCCGAGAAAAATAGCTTTTTGTTAATGAACTAATCAATAGAAGAATAGTCTACATAAGTTGACTACTCCACCTGTCACATATCGGTTTTTAAGATAATCTTAATAATTATTATAAATTCAATAGAAATACAGCTCTGAATTTTCAACTATTCATCTCACTTTTATATTTAAATATGTAATAGAAGAAATACTATTTGTTTTATTCCTAGGCTCTGTTTATTATTAGGAAGATTATTTAGTTTACCTTGATGGAAAATATCATGTCTGAATTAACAAAAACTCTATTAAATATCCGCAGCCTTCGTGCGTTCTCACGTGAATTAACTCTTGAGCAACTTGAAGAAGCGCTAGACAAGCTGACTATTGTTGTACAAGAGCGTCAAGAGTCTGAAGCTGAAGAGCGTGCTGCTAAAGCAGAGCAAGAAGCTAAGCTTTCTGCTATTGCAGAACAAATTGCAAAAGACGGAATTGATGTTGCCGATCTTATTGCTGCACTTTCTGGTGAAGCAAAGTCTAAAACAACAAAAGCTAAACGCGCTCCTCGCCCAGCGAAATACAAATACGTAGACGCAAACGGCGACGAGAAGACTTGGACAGGTCAAGGCCGTACGCCTTCAGCTATCCAAGAACAGCTAGATGCTGGTAAATCTCTAGAAGAGTTTGCTATCTAAACATTTAGTTTACTTAGTGAGTAATCAATTACACGCTAAGCAATAGAATTAATATTTAAGTCGACCAAAGTATTATTTACGACTTCAATATATTCAGAAACAAAAAAGGCTCCTTTCGGAGCCTTTTTTATATTTGTACTATCAGTATTAAAAACCAACTGATACTGATAGTACTACTGATTAAAGAAAGTAACTTATCTTTCCCAGTACGCTTCTTCTAGGCTATCTTCTCTTTCAGGAAGGCCACGAGATAAACGTGGAGAGTGTTGAACCAACACTTCATAGCTAGCACGGTTAGAATATTTACAAACTTGTGAAAACGAAGAGTACGTCAAGAATGAATGTTGGTGCTTACTTGAGTTTGGCACGTTTTCTTTGTGGTACTTATTAGCAGCCATATCATGTAATAAAGCTGATAACGCAGCATCACCTGCACCGTTAGTGTTTTTGATTTTTTCTGGACCACCCATGTATGGCGCAATGTGCGAATACACTTTAGTTGGGTTTTCACATAAATCTTTATGCGCAGGACGGCTAAATTCAAAACGGTTGAATTCAGCAATTGAACCTGGAAGTAAAGGCAGTGACGTTTCACGCTTAGCTGCATCTTCTGTATAACCGGCCATAAATAGGCCAACAGGTCCCGCAGTACATAGAACAAGGTCTACCCACTCTAGCGCTTTATCTGATGCAGCAAGCGGATCGCTTTCACCCGTTAACGCTTCAGCTTCGTCTTCATTCATTGCAACAACCGTTACGTGTTGCTCAAGGAAATCTTTCCAGAATTCTGGGTCATCTTGAATAACGAACTTAGTACCTAGTGTAAGAACTACCGGCACATCGTATTTCTTCGCGTACTCGATCGCTTTCATTGTTGCTTCAGGCATCGGGTCACCTGGTTTACAACGAACTAAATAAGCCGTTAAAACTAAAGCAGAAGCACTTTTGAAGATTTTTTCAGGAATACTTTCTGGTTTTAATTGGTTCATTTGTCCTTCGCTAATTGCGAAAGTACGTTCACCGTCTTCTGTAATTAATGCAAAGCAACGACCAATTGCGCCATCTACCCCTTGTAAATGGTTCAGATCCATTCTGCTTGATGTATTACATAAATAGCGGTAACCGTAACTACCAATCTTAATATCTTGGCTCATTACACCAAGCAGAGTTGAACGGTCATCCGCTAGCACTGAATAGTTGTGTAATGTGTTACCAATTGTGCCACCAGCGTATTCATTGGTAATCAGGCACTGCTCTTTTAATTCTTGATACAAAGATTCAGCGGCTGCGTCGCCAATAACCAGTGAATGTCCCTTGCTCAAACCATACTTCTCAATAAGTTCAGAACTCACCTTTGCTTCAATATCCACCAATGTTTGGTCAATACCGATAATATGAGTGCGTGACATTCTTTTACTGCTTTGAGCTTGGCTCACTAGAGGATCACGAGCGTGAACCGGAAAGTAGTGCTTTGATTTACGTTGTCCAGGGAATTTCATAGGGCTAGTCTAAGTCAAGGGGAAATAGGTGGCGGATTCTACCGCGCTATATTTAACGCGGCAATCTTTCAAACTATAGCAAACGTTTGCTGAAGGTTTTTTTTATTCGCCTTCCATAAAGCTTAAATCAGGCAGCATGCCCAAATGCTCTGCGTAACGTTTTTGGTTAAACTCCGCGCCGTTTTTCATAACGTCAAATACTTCAATCGCCAAAGCACATGCCATAGCCGCAATGGCTTCTTCACGTGGAGTGCCAGTCATCATTAAACGCATCAACGTCTCTTTCACTTTCACTGGTTCGCCATCTTCAAGCTGGTTCTCGATAATCTCGATCAGCTCTTCTTCTTGCATAAATTCGTTTTGTTCAGACATTTTTTTATCTCAGGTCTTGGATTTCGAGCGACTATGCCACATATACTTCTGACATCCTAGCGACTCACCTCGCTCTCATGCGATTCTCTAACAAAGTCAGCGCACTATTTGTGCAAATGAAACTGTGATTCCGGTCTCGGATCTGTCACGGCGTTTCTCTTTCTGTTAGAATCTGCGACCAAGTAATAGTAACGGTGTTTAGACATGTCAGATATCAGCTCTGGAAACAGCGAAAAGAAAGTAATTGTCGGTATGTCCGGCGGTGTAGATTCGTCAGTATCGGCGTATCTTCTTCAGCAACAAGGCTATCAGGTAGAAGGCCTTTTCATGAAAAACTGGGAAGAAGACGATAACGAAGAATACTGCACGGCAGCTGAAGATCTTGCTGATGCTCAAGCGGTATGTGACAAACTAGGTATCCACCTTCACACTATCAACTTTGCTGCAGAATACTGGGATAACGTATTCGAATACTTCCTTGAAGAGTACAAGGCAGGTCGTACACCTAACCCAGACATCCTTTGTAACAAAGAAATCAAATTCAAAGCATTCTTAGAGTTTGCGGATGAAGTGCTAGACGCAGACTACATTGCGATGGGTCACTACGTTCGTCGTACTTTCCCAACTCAAGAAGAGCTTGATGCTGGCGTAAAACCAGAAATGCTACGCGGTCTAGACAGCAACAAAGACCAAAGCTATTTCCTATATACGCTAAGCTCAGATCAAGTGGCACGCAGCCTATTCCCTGTCGGTGAATTAGAGAAGCCAGAAGTGCGACGTATTGCTGAAGAGCAAGACTTGATCACAGCGAAGAAGAAAGATTCAACAGGCATCTGCTTTATCGGCGAGCGCAAGTTCACTGAGTTCCTAGGCAAATACCTACCAGCACAACCGGGTAACATTGAAACACCTGAAGGCCAAGTGATTGGTCAACACCAAGGTTTGATGTACCACACGCTAGGTCAACGTAAAGGCCTTCATATTGGCGGCACTAAAGGTGGCGGCGGTAACGAAGAACCATGGTTTGTTGGTGAAAAAGATCTGAAGCGTAATGTTCTGATCGCAGTACAAGGTAAAGATCACCCTCTTCTAAAATCAGAAGGTTTGATCGCTTCTCAGCTTCACTGGGTAAATCGCACACCAATTACTGAAGTTATGACATGCACGGTAAAAACACGTTACCGTCAAACCGATATTCCTTGTACAATCATCCCAATTGATGATGAGAACATTAAGGTTATTTTTGATGAACCACAGATTGCTGTGACCCCAGGTCAATCGGCAGTGTTCTACCTAGACGACGTTTGTCTTGGTGGCGGTATCATCGAAAAACGCATCTAACTAATCAAACGACAAACGATAGAAGACAACTAGGAGTTACTACGTGGCTAATACACTTTATGACCGTACTATTGCTTTCGCCGGAATTTGCCAAGCTGTGGCTTTGGTTCAACAAGTAGCGAAAGACGGCCATTGTGATAAAGATGCCTTCGAAGCTTCACTCAATGCTATTTTAAATACCAACCCGGCGAACACCGTGGGCGTATTTGGACGTGAAGCGAACCTAAAGCTTGGCCTTGAGTGCTTAGTTAAAGGTATCGATAGTACTCCAGCTGGTAGCGATATTACGCGCTACATCATCAGCTTGATGGCTCTTGAGCGTAAACTATCTTCTCGTAACGACTCTATGTCTCAGCTTGGCGATCGCATTCAAACTGCAGAACGCCAAACTGAACATTTTGATCTGTTTGACGAGCAAATGATCAGCAACCTAGCGAGCATCTATCTCGATGTTGTGAGCCCTATTGGCCCACGTATTCAGGTATCTGGCACACCAGCGGTACTTCAACAGACATCGAGCCAGCACAAAGTTCGTGCACTCCTTCTGTCAGGTATTCGAAGCGCTGTTCTTTGGCGCCAGGTTGGTGGTAAACGCCGCCATCTTATCTTCGGTCGCAAGAAGATGATCGAGCAGGCTCAAATCCTACTAGCTCGAATGTAATTTATTAGCTCGCGCCTCGTCGCGAGCTTGTTTTTTGTATCAACACAACTCTCACGCAAACGATTGCGCAATGTGCGTGACAATTGAGATTGTTACTGGTATAAACCTCTCAAAATTTAGAAAACTCAATTCAGGAGAACACCATGGAACTGTCAGCATTGACTGCTGTTTCACCAGTAGACGGCCGTTACGGAAGTAAGACTATTGCATTACGCAGCATCTTTAGTGAGTTTGGACTACTAAAGTACCGCTCTATCGTTGAAATTCGTTGGTTACAAAAGCTTGCAGCAACTGATGCAATCAAAGAAGTACCAGCGTTCAGTGCAGAAGCTAACCAGTTTCTTGATGAACTAGCCGCTAACTTCAGCGAAGAAGATGCTCTGCGTATCAAAGAGATTGAGCGCACGACAAACCACGACGTTAAAGCGGTTGAATACTTCTTGAAAGAGAAAGTTGCTGGCGTTCCTGAGCTTCACGCAGTTAACGAATTCATTCACTTTGCATGTACTTCTGAAGACATTAACAACACATCTCACGCGCTTATGCTTAAAGAAGCTCGTGACACAGTGATTCTTCCAGAAATTCGTAACGTAATCGATGCTATCAAAGCTCTTGCGAACGAGTACCGTGATATTCCTCTTCTTTCTCGTACACACGGTCAGCCAGCTTCTCCTTCTACTATGGGTAAAGAGATGGCTAACGTTGCGTACCGTATGGAACGTCAATTCAAGCAAATCGAAAGCGTTGAGATCCTAGCGAAAATCAACGGTGCTGTAGGTAACTACAACGCTCACCTTTCTGCATACCCTGAAGTTGAATGGCACCAATTCAGCGAAGAGTTCATCACTGAATCTCTTGGCGTAACTTGGAACCCGTACACAACTCAAATCGAACCTCACGATTACATCGCTGAGCTATTCGACGCTGTTGCTCGTTTCAACACGATCCTTCTAGACTTCGACCGTGACGTTTGGGGCTACATCGCTCTTGGCCACTTCAAGCAGAAGACTATTGCTGGCGAAATCGGTTCTTCTACAATGCCGCATAAAGTTAACCCAATTGACTTCGAAAACTCTGAAGGCAACCTTGGTCTAGCTAACGCAGTATTTAGCCACCTTGCACAAAAACTTCCAGTTTCTCGCTGGCAACGTGACCTAACTGACTCTACGGTTCTTCGTAACCTAGGTGTTGGTGTTGGCTACGCAATCATTGCATACACTTCAACTCTGAAAGGTATTAGCAAGCTAGAAGTTAACCGTGAAGCGCTACTTGCTGAACTAGACAAGAACTGGGAAGTACTAGCAGAACCAGTACAAACAGTAATGCGTCGCTACGGCATCGAGAAGCCATACGAGAAGCTAAAAGAGCTAACTCGTGGTAAGCGTGTAGATGGCGAAGGCATGCGTGCATTCATCGACGGTCTTGAAATCCCTGCAGACGAGAAAGTTCGCCTGAAAGAGATGACACCAGCGAACTACATCGGTCAAGCAATCGAGCTGACTGACAAGCTATAAGATTCGAACAAACGAATAAACAAAGGCTTCCCATGTGGAAGCCTTTTTGTTGCGTAGAACAAATGTTTCGAACAGTAGTCCCTAAGTAAAACAACCGTCGTCAATCTAGCCTGACTTCTCCAATTAGCCTACCGTATTCAAATACTGCAAACCACATCCTTAAACGCTAAGATCAAAAAAGGCCTCCCGAAGGAAGCCTTTAGCATAGATGCTGCCGCTTAACGACAACAGCTTGTATTAGAAATTACATGTTACGTAGAGAAGCAATACGCTTATCTAGTGGCGGGTGGCTCATTAGAAGCTCAGTTAGAGACTTCTTACCGTTGATACCAAACGCCATCATAGAACCTTCTAGTTGTGGCTCGTGGCTCACCTTTAGACGCTCTAGCGCTGCAATCATCTTCTCTTTACCTACCAAGTGCGCTGCACCTGCATCAGCATGAAACTCACGATGACGGCTGTACCACATGGTAATGAAGCTCGCTAGGAAACCAAATACCAGTTCCAGCACCATAGACACACCGAAGTACACCATCATGTTGCTGCCACCCTCTTCTTCGTTGTCATTCGACGCAACAATGTTGGCGATGAAACGAGATAGGAAGATAACGAACGTGTTCACAACACCTTGCATTAGGGTCATGGTCACCATGTCACCGTTCGCGATGTGGCTAACTTCGTGAGCTAATACCGCTTCAGCTTCGTCACGCGTCATACTGTGCAGAAGACCCGTTGATACTGCGACCAATGAATCATCTCGCTTAGCGCCCGTTGCAAATGCGTTGATGTCTGGCGAATCGTAGATCGCCACTGTTGGCATACCAATACCAACTTGTTGAGATTGACGGCTTACCGTCTCCATCAACCAATGTTCTGTTTCGTTACGTGGGCTTTCAATAACCATGCCGCCTACAGAGCGTAGCGCCATTTTTTTCGACATCATTAATGAAATGAATGAGCCGCCAAAACCAAATACCGCAGCCATCACCAATAAGCCTGAGAGGCTACCGGGTTGCATACCTGTAACTGCGTATACAATATTAAGAACAACACTTAGTACCAATACAACCGCTAGGTTGGTTGCAAGGAACAACATTACTCGCTTCATTACTTATCTCCGCATGAAAGCTGTTTTTATAAAACTTATTGTTATAGACAAGGCAGACAGCAATAGATTCCAACCTTGAAGATTTATACTTACTTATACATATATACCGAATCAACTTGA
>NZ_JBFRRH010000030.1:0-3582 GCF_041472995.1 Vibrio sp. 10N.261.46.A3
TGTTTCTAAGCTGCTCTTTTCTTTGCTCTTATTTTTACTTTATGTGAAACCATTTTGTGAAACTATTATGTGCAACACCTGTTGTACAAAGGGGTTTCACGTAGAGGTTTCACATAAACGCACACGTAGGGAATTTGAAAAAGCCCCTGAGAGAAGACACAAAAACCGATATATAGAACTGATATGTGAAACCGATATGACCATATATCGGTTCTGCATATCGGAATCACATATCGGTTTTGAGTGAAGAACAAGCGCAAAAAAGTCACCCTCAAAATGAAGTAAAAAAGATGGAGAACTTAATTTTTAGGATAGCGTGGCAGTGCCACAGTTTAAGATCGAGTGTATTCCGCTTGCTCGGTGTTCGGACGCTTCGCTTACTCACACACTGCGCCGAGCGGTGTCGTTAAACAACAAAAGATAGGAATCTCTTTTAGCGTAATCTCAACCTCCTATAATATAACGTAGTCTCAATAGCAGAAAACGAAACCCAAAAGAGCCGTAGAACTCTAAGAGGGTAATACCTAAATATTAGCGGTCTACGCTACAAAGCAAAACAACCCTAAAAAGGGCTGTTATCTGATAAGGCTTCGTGTCTCACGTTATTTTTTATTTCTGCGATACCAAGTTGCTCGACTGATCCCCTCTTTCTCCCACGGTTTTTTTTCAGCGACACTTCCTTTTCTTCTGACTACCCCAGAGGCTAAACCGCCTCGCTTACCTTTCTTAGATTGGCTATGGCGAAACTTTTCAGGCGTGAACTCTCGATACGTCCAGTTAGCGATCGACTTCGCTATCGCTTTCACTTCTGACACGGGCAAAGGTACTTTAAATTGAGCGTTAAGAGCTTCTACATAGTCGTAGACAGCCGAGTTCCAGTCACGCTTATAGTTGGGCGCCCAAAACTCTCTAATCGCCTTGTAGCTCCACTGACGCACTGAATCAAACAACTCACAATTACGACCAAGACCTGACACTTCGCTACCACGTAACGGGTGGTCTTTTAAGTCGAGATAGTCCGCCAGTTCATCTAGCGTGTATTCGTGCTCAGTCCAAAGCTGGTTATCCCAATGTGGATGAAGTGGATTTTTCGTCAATAGTCCTGCGAAGCCACGATCAGCTTTTAGACGTTCTATCATTGCTGATTCAATCGCAGCAGCGTAGCGAATCGGTTCGCTATGTGCGATGTCAGACGTACAGAACGGTACTTTCAAGCGATACACAATATGTGCATGTGCGTTGTCTGGGTTCTTTGAAGTCCAGTATGGCGTGGGAAGATCGTTGTCGTACCAAGCCAACACACCGCCTTGTCGATCAATATCAAAGACAAGGTAAGTGACCAACTTCGGTTGATTCACTTGCAGATACTTCTTCTTAATCGCAGTGTTTTTGGGGCGTATGTAAGTGACACCGAGCTCATCGGTGCAATACGGCTTATGAGGAAGCGTCTCGATTAGATCGAGTTGAAAAGCGTTTGATTGTTTAGTCTTCACTCATAACCGCACTTATGGCGGTTATGTTCTGATTGTGTTTGTCTGTTCATGTGTTAAAATTCCCTTAGAAATTCAGCCCTGACTTCTTAAATCTTCCGCCAAGTTGATTAGTAAGATTCAGGGCTTTGTTTTATCTGGCGTTTATCTTACTCCTCAAGATCTTACTTCGCAATTCCTCCCCTAACGCCTCAAGATACAATCAATCACAAATAACCACTTACCCGTTCAAAATCTTATTTCTGAACAACATCAACGATCTATTAGTTTTGGCAACAACCTTGTTATTTTAGCCTGTCAGTTTTTGGACTCGCTCCCTCAGGGCCTACTTTTCAAGTAGCACCCTGATGGAGCCACAACCGTTGCAGTACATAGGATATTAAGGCAAAAACTACTGATTTCTGAAAAATAGCTATGTGCACAAATTTCGGATGATGAAAACTCTGACAATTATATTAATAACAGTAATTGAACGTTATTTTTTTGCTTTTTATAACAAAAAACGGCTCCCAATCGGGAGCCGTTCTCGTGTCTAATCGGTGCAGATTAAGTGCAGTTACGTTAAATAATTAACCACGTTTACCAAAAATATAACCGAGAGCTATAGTTACTATTGGAATAAATACCCCCCAAACTTCCTTAATCTCATCTATAGGAAAGTCAGGTTTAATAGGAGGATGAACACCTTCTGGTGACTCAGGCCACATAAAACAGATCAGTACTAATGACAATATGGAACCCAAGATAAAACACATCACGATTGTCAGCCAAACAACAGCATCTTGTGCGTGTTGACCCGTCCCAAGAGTTTTAGCAACGGTGCCCAATACATCTGAAGATATTCCGCTTTGTTTTTTCTTTGGTGGAGGGCTTTCTTCTAATTCAATCTTACTCACTCACCTTGCCTCCTAAATAAAACGTATACTCCAGAAACCAGACATCTTCTTCATATGGCTTAGACGCACGATATCCAATAAAAATACGACGCCCATTTAAATGTCCAAAAGAAAGCGGTTTTACATTGCCGTTACCTAAAGTTGAGCAATTATAAAGTACCGCACGTAGACCTTTATTATCATCTGAGACTTTGAAATCTGATCTAAACTCTTTATCCTTAGAATCCTCACGAAAAGTAAACTCAAGCCAGATCGCGTCGAGATCAAATTTTATAGTATTATCATGACCTGTTCTTACAGTACCTGACTTGAAAACCTCCAAATCTCCGGTTGTAATTTTCATAAAAAACCTTAATCAATAAAATTAAGCTTATTTTACGCTACAAAAATCTCATAACAAACATCATTAATAATCAGTAAGCTTAAGGTAGAAAACACGGTGTTTATTATTCCTATTATGTTCAATTGCATGAATTTCAGACGAAAAAAAACCAGACCTTGATGATCTGGTTTCTTCTCTGTAATCTTTCAGCCACTAAGGACTGAGGTAAGATTCCTAATTAGCGTTAACAATACTACCTCAGCTTAAAACCTCATGCCAGTTTTAAGAGAAACAAATCCAAAGGCAAAAACATATCCTTAGTCTGCGCAGCACTTTAAGACGGTGTATTGATGACTCACTTGACCGACATACTTTAAAGCGAAGCTGATAGCCTCCTCTTAAAGTAATCACGAACTGGTGACGAGATGAAACGAGTTTTAGCTCATGGTATTGGAACTACACCAAAGTAGTTAGCCCCATGCGGATTGGTTCACCGAAGAAACGAACGCTCGATAACTGCGAGGCTCTTTAGATAAACTTACTAATCGCTACTTTGTAGTAAGCCCCCAATTTAAAGAACAGTCACATAGACGCTTGAGGCTTTGACAAGCCAATAGATGAGGTCGCTAAAGCTCCTTGTTTATTCTTTCCATGAGCAACGTCTAAGATGACCTTATAACTAAAAACCATCAGCCATGTTGTATAATGAGAAATAAAAACTATACTCACATAGCTAGCTAGGCATTAATTAGCTTTAATCGACGCGAAAGGATCTCGCCAAGAATGTGAGTGATCCATGCTGTATCTCACAATCCAATTTCCTCCTAAGAAAATGACGCTCAACCTCTCAAAAATCGGTGTTCATTATTCCTAT